>CALPSU020000004.1 GCA_943326315.2 Chryseobacterium gleum | reverse complement strand
TATTTATTATGGCAAAACTTTGCTTAGTTCCTACGCCTATTGGCAATTTAGAAGATATTACATTACGATCTATTCGAATTTTGAAAGAAGCAGATATTATTTTTGCGGAGGATACTCGTGTGACTAAAAAATTGTTGAATCATTTGGATATCAGTGCTCACGTTTTACCTTTTCATTCTCACAATGAACACAAAGCATTGAGCTCTACAATTGATAAAATTAAGAGTTGTGCTTTAGCAGTTTTAGTCTCAGATGCTGGAACACCAGGTATTTCTGATCCTGGTTTTTTATTGGCAAGAGAATGTGTAACTAATGGAATAGATGTAGAATGTTTGCCAGGACCAACAGCTTTTGTTCCTGCATTAGTTGCAAGTGGTTTTCCCTGTGATCGTTTTTGTTTTGAAGGGTTCTTACCTCATAAAAAAGGTAGACAAACTAAATTGTTAGCTATTGAATTAGAAGAACGCACAACTATTTTATACGAATCTCCACATCGTTTAGTGAAATGTTTGTCTCAAATTGAAGAGTTTATGGGACCTGATAGAAAAGTATGTGTTGTTAGAGAATTATCTAAAATCTACGAAGAATACAAACGTGGAACAGCCAAAGAAGTAAAAGAATATTATGAGCAACATCCTCCCAAAGGTGAAATTGTGATCATTATCGAAGGGAAAAATGGCAAAATCTAATAACTATATAAGTTCTGAAGCAATTGTTTTAATTCAAAAAGGAAATGCTCAAAATGCATTCGAAAGGAGAACTATTACTATAGAAGAACCAAAAGAAAATGAGGTACTAATTGAAGTAGAAGCTTTCGGTATAAATTATGCCGATGTTATGGCCAGAAATGGTTTATATCGTGAAGCTCCACCAATGCCTTGTGTAATTGGTTATGAAGTTGTTGGAAAAGTAATTCAAGTTGGTAATCTTGTTTCAAAAGAACGAATAGGACAACGTGTTGTTGCATTTTGTAGATTTGGAGGGTATGCAAAACATGTTGTAACCTTTGATGCTGCTATAGTAGAAATCGGTGAGATAGATTACGGGATTGCTTTAGGCCTTTGCACGCAATCTGTAACAGCTTATTATATGGCTGAATACTTATCTCCAATTAGAAAAGGAGAAATTGCTTTAATTCATGCTGCAGCTGGAGGTGTTGGTACTATCTTAATTCAATTAGCGAAGTATAGAGGTGCAATTGTATATGCTAAGATAGGATCTGAAAATAAGAGTGAATTAGTTAAATCATTAGGTGCTGATTTTGTTATTAATTATAACGATAGTGATTATGAACATCAAATCGAAAAACTTTTAAATGGTAAACGATTGGATGTAAGTTATAACCCTGTTGCTGGCTCTACTTTCAAAAAAGATTTTAGATTATTAGGATCAGGAGGTAGATTATTTCTTTTTGGAGGTGCAGAAATGTCTGGTACAAAATGGGGAATACTTTCAACTCTTAATTTTGTTTTAAAGATGGGAATTGTAATTCCAATCGGATTAATGATGCGTTCTAAAAATATTTTAGGCGTTAATATGCTTAAAATAGCTGATAATAAACAGGATATAATGACTTATTGTTTGCAACAAGTTCTCCAGTTATATAAAGATGGAATTATAACTCCGCAAGTTGGAGGAAAATATCCTGTTTCTGAAATAGCACTTGCTCATGAAGCTTTGGAGAATAAGTCAACTACCGGAAAACTAGCTGTTTTTTGGGAAAATAATCGATAGTTTAATGTTGTCTAAAAAAGTATGTATTGTTGGTATGGGTCCAGCGGGCTTAATGGCTGGAACAGTTTTGTTGGAAAAAGGGTTTGAAGTGCATTTTTTTGACCATAAAAAAGCAGCAGGAAGAAAATTTTTAGTTGCAGGCCACGGAGGATTTAATTTAACACATTCGGAGGAAAAACATTTATTTAAAGATAAATTTAATCACACATTTATTAAAGAAGCTTTTTTAGAGTTTGACAATATTGATTTTATAGATTGGCTCAAAAAAATAGGTATTGAAACATATATTGGTAGTTCAGGAAAAATATTTCCATTGAAAGGAATAAAACCGATTGATGTATTAACAAATTGGTTAGATAAAATTATATTACTGGGAGGAAAGCTTCATTACTCTCATAAACTAGTTGATTTTAGCGATAATGAATTAGTTTTAAATTTTAACAACACTGAGATTCGGCATTCGTTTGATTATTTAGTTTTAGCATTGGGTGGTGCATCTTGGAAGAAAACAGGATCAACAGGCGAGTGGAAAGAAATTCTGCAATCAAAAGAAATTAAATGTCTACCTTTTGAATCAAGTAATTCAGGTTTTGAAATTGAAGATTGGGATAAACTTAGCAGTTTAGAAGGTCAGACTTTGAAAAACATTATAGTATCATATGATGCTATAATTAAAGAAGGTGATGTTGTTTTATCTAGCTATGGCTTAGAAGGTACGCCAATTTACTATCTAAATAAAGTATATAGAGAAAATAAAAATAGTAATATTTTAATAGATTTAAAGCCTACAAAATCTAAAGAAGAAATCATAGAAACACTTCGAAAATCAAAAAACAATACAGAGGGATTAAAAAAGCTGAAATTGTCAAAAACGGCTATCCAATTTATTAAAATTTGGGTATCAAAAGAGGCTTTTTCAAACGTAGAAATTCTTTCAGAAGCAATTAAAAAATTAAAATTTAATCCAGTTTCACTTCGTCCAATAGATGAAGTGATTTCTACAATTGGCGGAATATCAATTGATTCGATAACAAATAATTTTCAAATTAAAACACTTCCAAGAATCTATACATGCGGTGAAATGTTAGATTGGGATGCACCCACAGGAGGATATTTAATTCAAGGTTGTGTTTCGACTGGATATAAGGTTGGAATTGAGATAGCAAAAAATGAATCTAAAAGTTGAAATTCAAAGAGTTCTTTAAAATTATTTAACTTATAATGTTTTAATAATACTATTTATCCTATTTTCAATTCCTTATATTTGTCGCTATGGATCAAACTTTGGGGAAGAAATATAAATTGTGTAGACAGAAACTAATTGAATCGGTTTTTAAGCAAGGTGCTTCTGTCAAACAATACCCATTCGTACTTCATTTTTTAGAAGTTGAAGAGAAACTAGAGGCTCCTTTTCAAATAACTATTTCAGCACCTAAACGTCTTTTCAGAAAAGCGCACGATAGAAATAGAATAAAAAGATTGATGCGTGAAACAATTAGAAAGAATAAATTAATTTTGGAATCGTTTATTGAAATAGAGAATAGACAATTGGCACTTTTCATGGTTTACACCAATAAGGAAGAAATGCCTTACGATGTACTACTTAAAAAAACGGAACAACTTTTTACACAACTGATAAAAAAAATACAGGATAATGAGCTTACAAAAAAACTATAATAAGGTAATAATTGCATTCGCTTTTTTAGTACTTTTTTCTTTAAAATCTTTTTCTCAATCAAATGGTTTTGAGTTGATTAAAAATATGGAAATAACGGATTTAATCCATGAGCATTTAGAAAAATACTATGTAGACGAACCTCAAGTCGGTCATTTATCAAAAGTTGCAATTGATGCGATGTTAAAGGAATTAGATCCCTATACAGTATATTACCACGAATCAAACATGGAAGATTACCGTATGATGACAACTGGTCAGTATGGTGGAATAGGCGCAATGATTCGTAAAATTGGTGAAGACACATATATTGCTGAACCATACGAAGGAAATCCAGCTGAAAAAGCAGGTTTGAAAGCAGGAGATAAAATCATTTCAATAGATGGAAAACCAATGTTAGGTAAACCTTCGGATGATGTATCAAGTTCATTGAAAGGTCCAAAAGGATCAACAATAAAAATTGAAGTTGAGCGTGAGGGAGAAGGAGTAAAATTTATATCTGTTACTCGTGATGAAATCAAATTACCAGACGTTCCATATTCTGGTATGTTAAACGCAACTGTTGGATACATCAAATTAAACAGCTTTACCCAAACAGCTTCGATGGATGTTAAAACTGCATTTTTAGATTTAAAAACTAAAGGAATGACAGAATTAGTTTTTGATCTTCGAGGTAATGGAGGAGGATTATTGGTTGAAGCGGTGAAAATTGTGAATCTATTTGTGAAAAAAGGACAAGTTGTAGTAACAACAAAAGGAAGAGTAGCAGAAGAAAATAGAATTTATAATACTTTAGAAGATCCAACAGATATGCTTATACCAATTACTGTATTAATAGATGAAGGTTCCGCATCAGCAAGTGAAATTGTTTCAGGAAGTTTGCAAGATTTAGATAGAGCAGTTATTATAGGGACAACGTCGTATGGAAAAGGCTTAGTTCAGAGAACATATGATTTGAAATACGGATCAAAAATGAAATTAACCATTGCTAAATATTATACTCCTTCAGGAAGATGTGTTCAACGTTTAGAATATTATGATCATGCAGAAGGTGAAAAACCTAAAGAAATTTCGGATTCATTATTAAAAGTATTTAAAACAGCAAACGGAAGAGACGTAATAGATGGTAGAGGAATAGAACCAGATATTAAAATCAAAGAGAAAGAATACAGTCGTTTAACTGCAACTATTTTTGCGAATAACTTAGTGTTTAACTATGCTACAAAATTTAGAATTGCAAACTCAAAAATTGACTCAGCAGGAAAATTTAAACTTTCTGAAGAGCAATATGAGGATTTCAAAAAGTACGTATTGAATGAAAAATTTACGTATTCAACTGCGTCTGAAGAAGTTTTAGAAAAAATGAAAAAAGTTGTTGAAGAGGAAGGATATTATGAAGACTCTAAAGCAGAATACGAAGCATTATTAGCGAAAGTTATTCCTTCTAAAGAGAGAGATTTAGTAAAATTTAAGGAAGAAATTAAAACAATGCTTGAAAATGAAATAGTTTCTAGATATTATTTTCAAAAAGGAAGAGCAGAAGATTCTTTCAGAAATGATCAATATATTTCAAAATCATTGGAAATTTTAAAAAATACTGCAGAGTATAATACTATTTTGAAAAAATAAACGTTTGAGTTTTTAATTCTTTTTTAAAGAGAGATTTAAAAGCTTGATAATTATTAAATATGCTAGATAGACTTTTTGGTTATAAAGTTCATTCCTTTCTTCATGTTTTAGGGATGTCTGTTTTAGCTTTTGGGCTTCCTTTAAACAAAGTACTGATGTCTATTGGCGCAATTTGGGGAGTTTCTAATTTAGTTCTTGAAGGAGAAATTAAAACCTATTGGTTGAACATTCAAAAGAACACTCCTTTTAAATGGCTTTTAGCTTTTTGTTTTATTCATATTATTGGCATTTTTTGGTCAACAGATATTCCTTATGCACTTCATGATATACAAATAAAACTTCCTTTATTAGCTGTTCCATTAGCTTTAGTTGCTCGGCCAATAACAAAACGCAATCATATTCATTTTATTTTTTATGCACTTTTAGTTTCATTATTAATAACTTCATTTTTAAATTTTGGATATTATCAGCAATGGTTTGGTGTGAAAAATTATACTGATATTCGTCAACTTTCTCTTTTTGGTTCTCATATACGGTATGGAATTCTAATAGCCTTAGGAGCTTCTATTTGTGTTTATTTTATTTACTATAAAATAAACACAAAGCTAAATTGGATCTGGATAATTATTTTAATTTGGTTTTGTTTTTACACTTTTTATAGTCAAGTATTATCTGGTGTATTATCATTGCTAATTATATTTTTTGTTTTATTATTATTTTACTCTTCAAAGTATAGTAAATTGCTTCCATGGATTTTCGGGATTGTTTTGATTTCTGGAGCTTATGGACTATTTTTATTTCTGCAACCCAAAAAATCACAGGAAGTTAATATTTCTAATTTACCTTTAAAAACGAAGGAGGGAAATCTGTATACCAATGATTTTTCAAATCCAAATCGGGAAAATAATAAACCAATTTTCATTTCTGTTTGTGATGTAGAATTGGAACGTGAATGGAATAAGATATCTCCAATTTTATATGATAAAAGAGATCATAAAGGACAGTTTATAAAACACACACTTATACGTTATTTAGCTTCAAAAGGATTAACTAAAGATGCTGAAGGAATAAAAAGTCTTAATAAATCTGACATTAAAAATATTGAAAACGGAATTGCAAGTATTGAACAATTGAAATCAGGTTTAATGTCTCGTTTGAATGATATAAAATTTCAGTTCAACAATTCATTTGATCCTAATGGACATTCTATATTACAACGTTTAGAATATTGGAAAACAGGTTTACATATCCTACAAAAAAACTATATACTTGGTGTTGGTACAGGAGATGTCCAGCTTGCTTTTGATAAACAGTATGAAAAAGAAAATTCGATTCTTTTACCTCAAAATAGATTAAGAGCTCATAATACCTATATCACTGTTTTAGTAACTTTTGGAATTGTTGGTTTTACACTGTTTCTTGGTTTTCTATTTTCGTTTTTTAAGCTTAATTTTCAAAACAAAGAATTTGTTGCTTTGATGTTTTTTAGTGTTGCTATTGCAACTTTTTTTATAGAAGATACTTTAGAAACTCATATGGGTGTTAGTATAATAGCTCTATTTATAGGTTTATTTATTACTAAAAAAGAGGATTCAATTTCTATTGATTAGCCTTATAGAAGATCCTTCATAACTTTAAGAAATTATGAAGGATCTCTTTTTCAGTTATAAAGATTTTGTTCTACCTCCATCAACTGGAACATTAATTCCATTGATATAAGATGCTGCTGGTGAAGCTAAAAATGCAATCGCAGAAGCTATTTCTTCTGGTTGTGCAATTCGATTCATAGGTGATTCAGAAGCCATTTCTTCAAAAATTGCATCTACAGATTCGTTTATTTGATCCGATTTTATTTGTGCTAATGTTTGTAAACGATCTGTATTTGTTGCTCCGGGAAGAACATTATTAACAGTAATATTATACTGACCTAATTCATTCGCTAAAGTTTTACTCCAACTAGCAACTGCTCCACGTATTGTATTTGAAACTCCTAAGTTTGCTAATGGTTGTTTAACACTGGTAGAAATAACATTAATTATTCGGCCATAACCTTCTTCTTTCATAATTGGATAAAGTGCCTGAACCATAATATGATTGCAAATTAAATGCTGATTAAATGCATCTAGAAATTCAGAAGTAGCAGCATTTCGAATTGGCCCACCTTTTGGTCCACCAGTATTATTTACTAAGATATGAACTTTGTTTTTTGAAGCCCAATCGCCAATTGTTTTCTCTAATGCTGCTGGATTTGTAAAATCAGCAATAATATACGAATGTTTTTGTCCTTGTGTGTTTTCTAAATCTTTAACCGTAGCGATTAATTTTTCTTCATTTCTCGCAACTAAAACAACAGATGCTCCTAATTTTGATAATTCAATTGCTGTTGCTTTTCCAATTCCTTGCGTACTTCCGCAAACGACTGCAATTTTATTAATTAATTGTAAATTCATGATGTAAATTTTTATCGAAAATAGTGTTATTTTTTTAAAAACTAACGTAATAAGTTAACATGGCCAACTAATTCTTTTCGTGTAAAATTTATATCGACATATCTAATTTTCCAAATGTATGTACCAGTCTGACATTTTGACTTTAAATAATTACCATCCCAACCTTCATCAATAGATTTTGAGTTAAAAATCAGATTTCCCCATCTATCAAAAATTTGCATTTCGAATGAAAAAATATTACCGCCAACAGCTGCAAATACAGTATTAATATCTCTATCTGGAGTAAATGAATTTGGCACAAAAAGTAACCCATCGTATGTTATTTTTACTTTGTCTGAAGTTTTACATCCATTTTTATCAATAAATAAAACTGTGTATTCAAAATTTTTATTTGGCTCAGCAATTGGGTTTTCACATTCGGTACAATTTAAAAAATCAGATGGTGACCAAACGTAAATACCATCGGAACTACTTTTTGTAATATCTAATTGAACTTTATCTCCAAGGATAGCATTAATACTAGGACACGCTTGAACATAAGGTTCAGGGAAAAGATTGATTTTCATAAATGTAGAATCTTTACATTGATTTGCATCTGTTCCTATAACAGTGTAAACTGAAGATTCTTTTGGATATACTGCAATTTTATTTTGTGAAGAGCCAATGAAATTATTATTCTTATACCATTCGTATTCAACCCCTCCTGTTGCTGTTAAAAATGCTTCCCCATTTGGACATATTGTTGTGTCCGATGCAGTAATCTTTGTTAAAAATGTTTTTATAAATACACTATCTTCTATTAGACCACACGCATTTTTAAAGATACAGTAATAGGTATAATTATTAGTAGGATTAACTTTAACGATATTTCCTGATAGAGTATCAATTTGAAAATTAGGAGACCAACTATAACTTTCTGCTCCATTGGCTTGAATTTCTATAATTGAATTTGAACATTTAAATAAAGAATCCTCCAAAATTGGAATAGGTGGATAATTAAACACTTTTACTATTGTAGTATCGTATAGTACGCAATTGTTTATTGTAGTGATAATTACGGAATATAATGTTGTTGTTGTAGGTGTTGATATTGGATTTTGAATAGATGAATTATTTAAATAAGTTGATGGTGACCATTGATAGGAAATTCCTCCATTACTTAGTAGTGAAATACTTTCTCCAATACAAATCGAGGTGTCTTTTAAAATAGAACTTGTATTATTATAAACATTTAAAACAAAATTAAATGTATCTATTCCACATGCATCGGATACAATAACGTTAAAATTAGTTGTCGTGTCAATTTTTGCTAATGGAGTATTACTATTTAAATTATCTAATGCTATTGAAGGAGACCAAATGTATTTTGTTCCTCCAAAAGCTTCTAATTGAAATGGATTATTTTTACATATAGAATCTGGAGGAGTGATAAGACCACCACGATATTCATTTATTCGAATATTTAAAAAAACAGAGTCTGCTATAAAACATGCAATAGTATCGGATATGCCAACTCGAATTTTAAAAATACCCGGTGTCATATAATAATGACTTGGATTATTTATCAAAGAAAATGTATTATCTCCAAAATTCCATGAATATCTCGATCCAATTGTATTATTATTTAAAAATATAACAGGATTTTGTATACATAAAATGGAATCAGACAGTATTGGAAAGGGTGGTTTAGGATGAAAATAGATAATTACCGTATCCGTTTTTAAACATCCATCAGCAGTATGAATATCTACTAAATACCTAGTAGTTTGAGATGGACTAGAAGTTGGATTAGACACATTTGAATTACTTAAACCTGTAGCAGGCGACCAAACATAACTAACTCCTCCAGTTGCAAGAAGTTGAACATTTTGACCTTCACAAATAGTAGTATCTGAGGTAATGTTAGTAGTAACATTAAATGCATTTACTGGGGTATACAAAGTATCTATTCCACATTCATTAGAAATAATTACACGAAAATTTGTTGTTGAATCAACTGTGGCTATAGGTGAAGAAATATTAGAACTGTTTAATACATTCGATGGAGCCCAGGTGTATTTTGTACCTCCAAAAGCTTGTAATTGATAAGGATTTCCAGGACATATTGTGTAATTTGGCGTTGAAACTGAAGCGTGGAAATTATTAACTCTTATGCGATAAAATATGGAATCAGTTGCAAAACAGCTTGTAGTATCCTTTGTTATTAATTTTACATTATACGTTCCGATAGTTGAATACCTGTGAGTAGGGTTTAAAATATTTGATGTAGTACCATCTCCAAAATCCCAATGAAATGAGTTTCCATTGGAAATATTGTTTCTAAATATAGCTGCTGCAGGCAAACAAACTAAAGTGTCTGTAATTCCAAAAACTGGAGCAAAAACATTCATTTCAAATTTAAAGGCTGCTAAATTACAATTAACACTCATGTTTTGAGGAGAATAGACACCTGAAGTTGTCGTAAATCCATTTGGATTTCCCCCACAAGCTCCACAAACTGCATGGTAAATTCGTCCTGACTTATCAAACCTACTTGTTCCTCCATCTACATGATTATAACTTCCATTTACCCCACCCATAAATGAACCATATTTTAAGGATGTAGCATCATGACCGAGTGTTGCTATATAAAAGTTATCTCCATTTGTTGTCGATTGAAATGCATCTGAAGTAACTGGAAAACCAAGCGTTGTACTAGAATGAGCTTGGTTACTAAACATTGTATTTACTCTTCCTCCCCAGCCAGAAAGGTAAATATCAAAACAGTTTGAAACCAAAAAAGCTGTTGGCGAAATTTCTGGATTTCCTGTTCCTGCACCAACCATTGTTGTCCAGTGAATCGATGATAAATCAGGACTATATTTGCGTATAAATTGACCAGAATTAGCTACTCCATATAGTCCGGCAGTAATAGGCCAATCGCTTTCTGTTTGGCCAAAAACATAAACATCATTATTTACATCTAATTGTACAAAATATGCCTGATCGTATTCTCCAAAACCCATGTAAGTTCCATTAACAATATTTCCTGTTAAATCGTTAAAACGAGCTAAATATCCGTCTGCAATTCCTCCATTATTTGATAAATCATTCCCTGAAAGAAAAGAGAGATTTGTTGAATTTGTTCCACCTGCAATATATATTGAACCGAGGGATGATTGTTGGATAGAATTTCCTGTTTCCAATCCATCACCACCAAAATAGGTTGACCAGGCCATTAATGACAAGGTTGAATTCATTTTAAATACGACCGCATCTTGATTTCCTTTTAAAAAGTTTTGAGATGCTCCAATAGTTGGGAAATCAGAAGATTGGGTTGTGCTTGAAACATATATAAATCCATTAGCTCCTTCTATTATTTCTCCTCTAAATGGGTCGCCATAATTATAATTCAAATCACCATCGTTAATCCCATCCGTACCACTTCCTCCAACATATGTAGAACCTAAAAGACTACTTCCATTTGCGCTTAATTTCGAAATAAAAATATCAGATCCCTTATAATTTAGTTCGTTTGTTAATATAGAAGGACCACCGTTAAAAGATTCATCAAATGCACCTGATGTTACAGGAAAATTAGGAGATGCAGTTACCCCCATAATATATAAATCTCCATTTGAACCGGAAAATAAACTGTGAGGTGCTTCATTTAATTCACCGCCTATATATGTAGAATATAATAGATTAGTTCCTGTTGAATTGAATTTTGAAATAGAAATATCAAATCCAAAATTATATCCGGTTGAGTCTCCTCCATTCATTGAAGTATCAAAAGCACCGGTCGTTGTTGGATAAACACCACCATCATTAAAAACAATACCCCCAGCAAATAAATTTCCTTGATTATCTGGTGTTGCAGTCATTCCCCAATTGTCAGATGTAGATCCGGTAAATGTTGAAAAAGTTAAGCTTGGATCAATTACCAATATTTCATTTTCATCAAACCCTTTTGGAAAATGAAAGGATATTTTTGAATTTTTCAATTTAAATTGTATCTCAACAAATACTTTTTTTCCATTAATATTGTTCCAAGCAATAGGTTTTTGTTCGATTATTTCACCAAATCTATTGAGGATATGTAAATTTCCTTTTTCATCTATTTTTAAATTAGTAGCACCATTAATTTCATATTGTATTTGGCTAACATCTGTCTTTGGTTTTACAATGAAAGAATACTTTAGATTATTAGTTTTTCCATCTACAATTAAATCTATAGCAGGATAAAAATCTTTTAACTGAACGGAATGGTAACTTTTTATGTTTGACATCCATTTAGATCGATCGTTTCCTTGAAAATAATTTCTATAATGCGTTGATGATTCATCTTCAGACACTTCTCCTGCCCATGAAGAGCCAATAAAGGTAGATCTAATGATATGTGAATGTATTATTTTAGGATCAACGTCAACATGTGTTTCATTTGTATTCTCATGTTTATGAGACATTTGCTCTTTGAAATCATTTAATGCATAGGTAAACCCATTATTTTCTAAATACATTTCACCACAATTCAATTCAACTTTGTAAAGAATTGAATTGTGCCATTGTCCTCTATTCGGATTGATCCAAATACCATCTTCTTGCCCAAAGAATGAGCTTATTATTATACAAAATAGAAGAGTTGAAACTTGCTTCATTTATTTAGTCAATTAAGCAATTTTAAAACAATATTTAATATATTGGCACATAATAATTCTCTTTCGAGGCATAATTGATACTAATAAATCTATTAATTTTGATTTATAACAAATCACGTACATTTTACCCAAATTTAAATAAATTGTTTCATTTTTCCAACGTTCTTGGATTTTAGGTAATTGAGAAAGAAAGGTATATAGCTTAAGGATATTAAAATTCTTCTACGAATTTTAATAAAAGTGTAGTAATATCTCTAAATTCTTTAAATGTTAAATTTTCATAAGTGTCAAACACATCGTGATAATTTTTGTTTGGACCTTGCGTGTAAATGAAAAATGCAGGAACATTTTTAGTAGTAAACCAATAATGATCAGAATTTTTAGTTGGCCCACGTTTCTTTATTTGAGATAATAAATTTAATTCCTCGTTAATTTTTTGTAGAGCTAAAAATTCAGTTTCAAAATTTGTTGCATTAACTACTGTAATTCCTTCTTCTCCACTTCCCATAATATCTAGATTGATTAAGAAATCTATCTTTTTCAATTTTATTGTAGGATGATTTACAAAATATTCTGAACCAACTAATCCGGCTTCCTCCCCAGCAAATGCGATGAATAATATATTACAATTGGAAGAATTTTCTTTAAAATATTTCGCCATACTCAATAACATAGCAGTGCCACTTGCATTATCGTTTGCTCCAGGAAAATATGTTTCGGCACCCATTCGGCCTAAATGATCATAATGTGCTGTAAAAACAATTGTTTTTGCATTTTTTTTCTTAGATGGTAAATATGCAATAACATTTTTTGATCTATGATTTTCAAGGTATTTTGCTTGTACATTAATTTTCCATTCTTTTTCGTCTTGAAAAATTGAATCTTGAATTAATACAAGAGCATTTTTTAATTGAGTTCGCCCGACTGACCAAGTAAATTTTTTATTTGTTGTTTCAAGAACAGGAATTAGTTCAGCAATTTTTTCGCTAAGACCTTCTAATAATTTAAGCGTATCAGTTGGTAATTTGGCAAAATCAAATACGATAGAATTGTAATTTGAAGTTCCTTGTACTATTTTTTTTATCTCCTCAAGTAGTAAGTTTTGATTAAGAGCAATAGTAGCAGTAATTTTTTTAGGCTTTAATTTTGTTGAAATTCCATTACTAGAAGGATCTACTAAAAAATGAATTCCTGCTTTTAATTTTTTTGAGCCAAGAGAAATATTCATTTCATTAGGAAATGAATTCACAGCAAATGAAAATTCTTGAAAATAGGATCTTTTTAATGGTTTGACACCTATTTTTTTAAATTCTATAGCGATAAATTCTGCTGCAATTGAATCACCTCCATTTACATAACCTCTACCATGATATTCAGGAGAACATAAAGTTTTGGTGATTCTTCGTACTTCTTCTATTTGACCAAAACAACTTAGTTGAATTGTTAATACAAAGAAATACAGAAGAAATTTATGCATATCTGCGAATTATTTTTTGAATAAATTCTGTAACTGTTTCACTTTCTACATCCCAGTCATTTGTAACTGCTAACTCAGCTACTTTTGTTCTTGCTTGTTCCGAAGAATTAAGAATATCTAAGTTTTTTATTGCATTAGAGAAATTTTCACTTGAACCATCAAAAAGTTCGTTAATAAATTGAAGTCTTTCATTCAAACCAAACGATCCAATTAACGATGCTATTTTTGTTACTCCAAATTGAGAAGCTAAACTACTATCTACTAGGTTATATTTATGAATAAATACTGCTAAATCAGAGTGATTAAAAGATGTAGCTTCATCTAAAGTATTTTCTAAAACGGCTTCACTTACTAGGTTTTGAATAGGTTCAGGAATAAACACTTCTTCTATAATTTTCACGGATTCAATTTTTTCTTCTTGAAACACATGTTCACTAATTTCTGGTTCAGGTTGAATTTCTTTTATCGGTTCAATACTAGGACTAAAGAATGATTCTACTTTCTGAAAGGATGGAGCTGAAGGACTAGGTGCTACTGGTTCAGAAACAATATTATCGGTTATTATATTTTCATCTTGTTTATTAAAATAACGCGCTAAATTTTCAGCATGAGCTCTTTCAACTTCGGATATAGTTCGATCAGAAGTACTTTCTTCAATAGTAGTTTCAATCGGATTAACTTTCTCAATAACAGGTTCAATTTCTTCAGTGAAATTTGACATCAATTCTACTTTTTCCTCGTATATTTCAGTTATAGTTGGATTAATTTCTTCAGGGGATACTATATTTTCTTGTAAATTTGACTCTTCTTTCGTGTCTTCTAAATGGTCTCCAAAAAGACTAAATCCAAAAGAAGGTTCATTTTTTACATCCATCTGAAACAATGGAGCTTCTTCTATTGGCTCATTTTCAATAATTTCATTTACAATTTCTTCCTGAATTTCTTCCATTATCGGAGACTCTTCTTCAATAATTACTGTTGTAACTTCTGGTATTTCAATTATTTCTTCAGGAATTTCTTCAACAATTGGTCTAACACCAAATATTTTTTCTTCAAAAGCTTTGTATCTAAGTATTAATGTTCTTTCGTGTAAATCACCACTATATTTTACTAATTTTTCTAATTCTTCAATTGTTAATTTACCGTTGTCCATTTGTTTGAACAAGACAGCTATTTCAACTAATATATCTTCTTTTGAAATAAAATTTCCCATAATATGTAAATCTAAATTGTACTAAAAAATAAAATTGCTATATAATCTAATGAATAGATCACGAGCAACTTTTGATTGATAAAAATACATATATCCATTTTACTGAAAATGGTACAATTTTTTTTTTGTATTCAGTGAGTTGTTAATAACCTGAGTTTATAATAAATTGAATCTTCAAAAACATGGAAATCAATTTTTCTTGTTGTAATTTAGCCCAGTAATCGAATTAAAATAATAATATCATCCATTGAAAATTAATTTTTCAAATAAGAAAATATGTAGTATTGTAAAAGGTCGTTTTATCGGAGCTTACAAAGAGACTTTTGTTTCTGCTATTGCATACGACACAAGAAAAATTATTTCCGGAAAAAACATACTCTTTTGTGCTTTAATTGGAGACTTTAGAGATGGACATTTATATATAAAAGAAGCATATGATAGGGGAGTTAGAACTTTTCTAGTTTCAAAAGAAGTAAACACATCATTTTTTTCAGATGCATCGTTTATAGAAGTTTCAGATACTCTTTTTGCATTGCAAGAAATAGCAAAAGCTCATCGTAACTTATTTAATTTTCCTATTATTGCCATTACTGGAAGTGTAGGAAAAACAATGGTTAAAGAATGGGTATATCATTTTCTTTCGTCTAAACTTCGTGTTATAAGGAGTCCTAAAAGTTTTAATTCACAATTAGGAGTAGCTCTTTCTTTGTTAGAGTTAAATGAAAATTGCGACGTAGCACTAATAGAAGTTGGAATTTCTAAACCAAATGAAATGAATCGATTAAGAGAGATCGTACAACCTTCATTAGGAGTTTTCACATCATTTGGAGCAGCTCATAAAGAAAATTTTGATTCAAAAGAAATTCATTTAGAAGAAAAAATTGCTTTATTTTCAGCCTGTGAGAAAACATTTTTTCATGCATCAATACCATTGAATCAGCCTCAAATAGATAAAATAAACGGAGTAAAGGTTGATCAAAATATACTTAACTCTTACCAGAATGAAATCCCGTTTCAGGACAATGTAAGTATACATAATTTAGAAATGGCAGTTCAAATAGCTAAGGAGTTTTCTATTTCTGAAGAGCAGATACTTTCTAAAATTCAGTCACTTCCAAGTTTGGCTTTAAGAATGGAAACTTTTGAAGGGATTAATGGAAATACAATAATAAACGATACTTATAATTTAGATTTTGATGCTTTAACACAATCATTAGAGTATCAATTTTTACTAGCTGAAGATCGTCAAAGAATTGTTGTTATTGGATTAGATGAAGATACAGAGGTAAATAAAACGGATATAGACAAAATAATTTCTCCTTTTAATCCTCATAAAGTTATTTATACAAATGCTAAATCTGAATTAGATCAAATCGAAAATAGTGTTGTTTTAATAAAGGGCACCAGAAAATCAGATATGCAAAAAGTAGCTAAACTTTTTAGGTTGAAAAATCATAAAACATATCTTGAAATTGATTTAAATGCAATACGACATAACTTGAGTGTATTTAAAGGATATTTAAAACCTCAAACGAAAGTATTAGCAATGGTTAAATCCAATTCTTACGGTTCAGGAACGGAAAGATTGGCTGCTTTTTATGAGCAACAGGGTATTGATTATTTAGGAGTTGCATATGTAGATGAAGGTGTTGAATTAAGAAAACAAGGAATTAGTCTACCAATTTTGGTAATGAATGCTGAAGAAGATGGATTTGAAGACTGTATTAAATATAACTTAGAACCATCAATTTATTCATTTTCGCAATTAGATCAGTTTATTAAAGAGTTAATTGTGGAGGGAAAAGTAGATTATCCAATCCATCTAAAATTAAATACAGGAATGACTCGTTTGGGTTTTGAAATTTCAGAAGTAGGTCAACTTATCGAATCGTTTCAGGCGCAACCAGAAGTAAAGATAAAAAGTGTGTATTCACATTTATCCGATTCTGATAATTTAGATAGTAAAGAGTTTACTTATTTACAAATTCAACGATTTGAGGAAGGATGTAATGAATTGATAAAGCAATTAAATTATTCGTTTGATCGTCATTTGCTAAACTCAGAAGGGGTTTCACGTTTTCCAGAGGCTCAATATGAGATGGTTAGATTAGGTATTGGAATGTATGGTTATAGTTCTAATCCATTATTAAAAACTCAACTTCAAGCTGCAATTTTTTGGAAAAGTAGTATTTCTCAATTAAAGGTTATAGGTGCTGGCGAAAGTATAGGTTATGGTAGAACGTTCATTGCAGATAAAAATATTGAAATTGCAATTATTCCAGTTGGTTATGCAGATGGTTTTAGAAGATCGTTAAGCAATGGAAAAGGTGGCGTTTACATAAGAGACAAATTTTGTGAGGTATTGGGAAGAGTTTGTATGGATATGATAATGGTGAATGTATCCGGCATAAATGCTAAGGAAGGTGATCCAGTTGAAATAATAGGATATAATCAGAGTATGGAAAACTTTGCATTACTGATGGAAACAATTCCTTATGAGGTAATGACTAGTTTTTCACGAAGAGTGCATCGAGTTTATTTGTCTTAATTCTAATAACTATACTAACCCCAATAATTTTAATACTAAATACGCTATAACAACGGATAATAAAAGAGATAATATCAATCCAAATGGGCTACTTAGGAAGGATAGCAGTAAAATAATCAGTATTAAAAGTAAAAGAATCAACCCCATTATCAATAAATTTTCAGGAGTAAAAAGATCATTTACAGATTTTATTTTAATGTTGTTAATTTTCTCAGAATGAGATTTACTAAGTTTTTTAAGTTCTTTTATTTTTGTCGATGATAAATCAGTTGGTATTTCAATCTTTTCAGTAGAAGTATAAGAAAACGAGTGATTTGAATTAGAAGAATTTATTATTACAAAAGATTCGTTTTCTATTTCTTCTGAATTTGTTTCATTTGAATTTGCTAAAACTAAATTGTCTTCATTAGTTGTGTTTTCAGTATTTGATTTTGTAATAAAATCATTTTTTTCGTTTGAAACATTTCTTTTTTTCCAAGTTATATGGTATCCTGAGTTATGTAATCTTTTTTCTACAGAACAAGATAATGACACCATTAATATTGCTAAACTTAAATAAAGTAAATTTTTCATTTTATTTATAATTATCTCATTTTTGACTAAGTAAAGGAAATATTCTTTTTGCTTGAATTTTATGCCCCAAATCTAAAGTTATCAACACCTTATTCTTACTTTTGTAAAATGAATTCGAAAAACATTCAATTTATTTTAACAGACATTGAAGGAACTACAACTTCTGTTTCTTTTGTTTACGATATTTTATTTCCATATTTCCGAAATAATATTTCAAAATTAAAAGACCTTCAAAATAATCAAGATGTTCACGATGCATTTGAACAAGTAATTGAGTTAACAAAAGATTTAGAAAACCTTCAATTAATAGACACAAAAGATATTATCGGAAAATTGTTACAATGGAGTTTAGAGGATAAAAAAATAACTCCTCTTAAAACATTGCAAGGAATATTGTGGCAGGAAGGATATAAATCAAAAGAAATCAAAGGGCATGTTTATCCAGATGTGAAATCAAATTTAATCGAATGGAAAAAAAGAGGTATAAATTTGGGCGTATTTTCATCCGGTTCTGTAACAGCTCAAAAATTAATTTTCGGATATAGTGAACAAGGTGATTTAACTCCATATTTTAGTTATTATTTTGATACAAAAACAGGAGGAAAAAGAGAAGTTGAAACCTACTCTAAAATAAGTGAAGAAATAAACATTTCTCCCTCTTCAATATTGTTTTTATCTGATATAATAGAGGAATTAGAAGCGGCTCAACTTGCTGGATATCAGACAATACAGTTAGTTCGAGAAGGTGCGATAAATAATTGGCCTGAATATGTATCTGACTTTGATGAGGTTACTGAAAAATTAAATGTTTTAAGTTAACAAATTGTTGTTGTCTTATTCAATATTAATTTCTCTTTCTTCAACAATTATTCTTAAATATAATCTAGTGTACTTTCTATAGATTTGCTTTATTTTAGTAAGTTTTGAACTATAAATAGTAAAGAAACGTGAACAAGTTAAATAGAAATATTTAAATTAGCGAAGTAGATTTCATTAATTCCTAAGAAAGAAACTATATTTAAATTTATATGATAAATTTTGCAAAATTAGCTAACTATAGTTCAGAAAGTAAAGATCAAGAATTATTTAAAGAAATTTTATTAATTAATTTCATTTTTACAGTTGTTGGTTTTTTAATAGTTTTTTCGGTAAATAATATATTAATTCATCATATTTATGGAGCTTATATATTGTCAATATCGGCTATCTTCCAACTTCTATTGGTTTTTTCTTTTATAAAAAAGAAAATCTCTTATATATTCACCGTTAACACAGGTATTTTATTAGGAGCTTCTTTTTTATTTTCAGATATTTATTTAACAAATGGAATCACCTCTCCTTCATTACCTTGGATTATTCTTCCTCCAATTATTTCATTTATATTATTAGAAAAGAGCACTTCAACACGCATTTGGATTTTTACGAGTATATTAATAGTATTATTTTTTGGCCTATTAAAAATGTTCCATATTGAATTGGATAATAAAATAGATCCTGCTTTTTTTTCAATTTATTATACTACTTCTTATATAGGTTTGGTTTTTATGTTGGTTGTTATTGCAAATCTTTTTGAGAATAAAAAAAACAGAATTTTTAATGAATTAGAGGCTAAACAAAAAGAACTAATTGAAAGTAAAAATCGTTTTAAAACAATTTTTGATAAAGCACCATTAGGCATAGGTGTTACCAATTCAAATACTGGAATAATCGCAGCAATGAATGAACGATTTTCTGAAATAATTGGGTATAGTAAGGAGGAGATTATAAATTTGAGTTGGATGGATATGACTCATCCCGATGATATTCAGTATGATTTGGATAATATGCAGAAAATGAATACTGGTGAAATATCCGGTTTTAAATTGTCTAAAAGATATATACGGAAAGATAAGTCTGTTATTTGGGTAGATGTTGCTATTACTCCAATTGATTCTGAGGATAAAGAAAATCCCTACCATTTATGTATGATTGAAGATATAACTGAAAAAAGAGAAGCTGAAGTTATTGTCAGAAATCGAGAATTATTGATACAACAAAATGTTCTTTTAGAATTAAGTTTATTATCCTCTGAAATGGCTTTTGAAGAAAAAATTAAAAATATTTTAATAAAAGCAGCTCAATCTTTAAATTGTGAATACACTAGTTTTTGGATAATTAAGAACGAAGTAATATCTACGGAATATTATTATAGACTTAGTAATAATGATTTTATTGAAGGAAATTCTTATAGAAAAGATCAATGCCCAATTTTTTTCCAAGAAATGGATAAAAATAAGAATATCGTTGTAAACAATGTAATGGAAGATCCAGTGACTAAGGAATTTGTCAACTATTTTGAAAAATTGAAGATAGTTTCTTTGATGGATATTCCTTTAAGAAGAGGAAATGAAATTATTGGAATATTTAGTTTTGAGCATGTTGGAAATGTTAGAACCTGGACTCGAGTTGAAGAAGTTTTTTCTAGATCAATTTCTGATTTCGGAATTTTAGCTATTGAAAGTGAAGAATTGAAGCAAACAAAAGAGATGCTTAAAATTAATGAAGACCGATGGAAATTTGCAATTCAAGGCAGTAGCGATGGTTTGTGGGATTGGAACGTTGATACTTCTGAAGTTTATCGATCTCCAAGATGGTATGAGATGCTAGGTTATAAGGAGGAAGACATTAAAAATAATGTTGATGAATGGTTAAATCGTATTCATAAAGATGATTTGGAAGAAGTTAATGCAGAATTACAAAAACATTTTCAAAATGAAAATTTAAGTTATTCAACTGAACATAGAGTTCTTTGTCAAGATGGTTCTTACAAATGGATATTAGATAGAGGTAAAATTATTTCTAGAGATAAAAAAGGAATTCCGCTGCGCATTATAGGTACAACAACAGATATTACAAAACATAAAAGTGCCGAAGAAGAATTACTTCAAAGTAAAGGTAAATTCCAAGCGATTTTTACTGGTTCAAACGATGCAATTTTGTTGCTAACAGAAAATGGATTCTTTGATTGTAATCCAAAAGCAATAGAAATGTTTGGTATGGACACAAAAGAGGAAATGATTAATAGTAATCTTTTAGATATTTCTCCTGAATATCAATTAGATGGTATCGTATCATTAGGAAAAGCAAAGGAAATGATAGATATTGCTTATAAAAAAGGAGTAAATCGTTTTGAGTGGTTACTTAAACAAAAAAAAGGCCATATTTTTCCGGCAGAAGTATTGCTTTCTGCATTCGATTATGGAGGAGATAGAGTTTTACAAGCAACGGTTCAGGATATTACGGAAAGAAAATTAGTAGATGAAAAGATTAAGCATAATGAAGAGAAATATCGCTCACTTATTGAAAATTCACCAGAAATAATTTTAATTGTTGGAAGGGATGAGCTTGTTGAATTTTCAAATAATACCAATAGAAATGTTAAACAGGAAGATATAATTGGACATCATTTATATGAATTTGTAGATGAAAAGCACCATGATATGATTCGTAAAGCACATCAGAATATTTTTAATGGTGCTAAATATCAAAGTTATGAAACAGAGGGAAAGACTAAGGATGGTGTAACTTCTTGGTTTTTAACACATGTTGGTCCAAAGTATTTAGATGACAAAGTAGTAGGTCTTGTTCTTTTTATTAGAAATATTTCGGATAGAAAGCATGCTGAAGAAAAGATTAAGCAATCCTTACATGAAAAAGAAGTTTTACTTAAAGAAGTTCATCATAGAGTGAAAAATAATCTTCAAATCATTTCAAGCATATTAAACTTACAATCTTCTACAATTTCTGATGAACAAACATTGGATTTATTAAAAAATAGTCAAGATAGAATTCGTTCAATGTCATTGATTCATGAATTATTGTATCAAACAAAAGATTTTTCAACAATTGTTTTTTCAGAATATATTAGAAGTATTTCAACAAATTTATTCCAGTCTTATAATCAAAATAGGAAGGTTGAATTAATACTTGATTTAAATGATGTTTCGTTAGATCTTGACATGGCAATACCTTGTGGTTTAATTGTTAATGAATTACTAACAAATTCATTGAAATATGCCTTCTCAATTCAAGATTCTGGGATAGTGAAAATCCATTTAAGTCAATCTGAAGACGATATAATAATAATTATTGAAGATAATGGAAAAGGTTTTCCTGATTCGATCGACTTTAAAGATACTGAATCATTAGGGATGCAGCTTGTTGTTTCTTTAATTGATCAAATTGATGGAGAAATCAAATTAGATGGTGTTAATGGTACGAAATACGAATTAAAATTTAAAAATGTTCAGTCAGGTGTTGAAAGATTAGAGTCTTTATAAATACAAAGGGATAATTAAATCCCTACATTTTTTTCGAAAGCAGCACCAAATGAAATAAACGAATCTGTACTTCCAACACCTTCAATATTGTGAATTTGCTCGTAAAGTATTTTCCTTAAATCTTCATTGTTTTTAGCAACTATTTTAATAAATAGCGCATATTTACCCGATACCCAATGACATTCAACAACGGAAGGAATTTTCTTTAAATCTTCAGCAATTGAATAGGCAAAACGAGCTTCTTTCGTTACAATTCCAGTATATGTAAAAGATTCATATCCCATTGCTTTTGGATTTAATTGCACAGAAAATCCAGTTATTATACCTGCATCTTGAAGTTTTTTTACACGTTGATGAACTAAAGAATTCGATATTTTTAATTGTTTTGCTAATTCTGAAAATGGTAATCTAGCATCTTCGCTTAGTTTTCGAATAATTTCACGATTTACAAAATCTAATTTTTCTGAATGATTCATATAATTATTTTGATTAATTATTAATTTCGAGCTATTTCAATAAGACCAATTTGATTTTTTTTCTAATTAAAAATACTAATTTTTAGTAAAAATAATAAAAGTTTTAATATTATAGTTTTTTTTGGAGTAATTTTGTGTCAAATAAAATACAACATCTATGACAAACGAACAGTTACTTACAAAATTATGGGAGCAGTATACTGCAATTACTCCTTCATCAAAAAAAATTCATACTTTATTAAGTGAAAAAGGTCAAATCATTTCAAACGATCATATTGCTATTAGAACATACAATGATGAACGCATCAATATTTCAGTCTTAGAAAAACCATTTTTAGCAGTTGGATATGAACCAATGGGTGAATATATTTTTGAGTCAAAAAAATTATATGCAAAACACTATCAACATAAAACGGATAAAACAGCTCCAAAAATTTTCATTTCAGAATTGGAATTAGAAAAATGCTCAACCGAATTACAAGCTACTGTGAAAGAAATTTTAGACACATGTGACCAAACGATTTTTATCAAAAAAGATTTAATTTTTGCAGGAAGTGTATGGGAAAAACCGTCATTTGAAAAATACACCAGTTTAAGGAAAGAATCAGAATATGCTGCTTGGATGTATGTATATGGATTTAGAGCAAATCATTTTACAGTAAATGTGAACGATTTAACGGATTTCCCAACCTTAGAATCATTAAACGATTTCTTAGAAGATAAAGGATGGAAATTAAACGCGTCAGGAGGAAAAATTAAAGGAACTCCAGAACAATTATTAGAGCAATCAAGTTCCTTAGGAGATGTAATGTCAATTGATTTTGTTGAAGGAAAATATAGTATTCCTTCTTGTTATTATGAATTCGCATTGAGATACGAAGATGATAAAGGGGAATTATACCAAGGTTTTATTGCTGCATCAGCGGATAAAATTTTCGAAAGCACGGATCTTAAATTACAAATGGCCTAAAAATGTTAGATGTTAAATGTTGGATTTTTGATTGTTTTATTTCAATAATAATCCAACATTTAACATTCAAAATCCAACATTAAATATCTATTTTTGCACCTCCAAATTTAAATTCTAGTAAACTAATAGATAATGAAAATCCAAGAAACGTTTATTTTCGATTTTGATAGTACTTTTATTCAAGTAGAAGCATTGGATATTTTATGTGAAGTAATTTACGAAAACAACCCAATTGGTCAAAAAGTGTTAAATGAAATTCAGCATTTGACAAATCTTGGGATGGAAGGAAAACTTTCGCTTAAAGAATCGTTAACAAAACGTATCGATTTATTACAAGCAAATCGCGATCATTTAGGAACTGTAATTGATGTTTTACGTCACAAAGTAACAGATTCTGTTACACGTAATCGTACTTTTTTCAAGCAACATGCAGAAAATATTTACATCATTTCAAATGGATTTAAAGAAATTATTATTCCAATCGTTCAAGAATACGGTATAAAACCAGAACAAGTATTGGCAAATACATTTCGTTTCGATCACAACGGAAAAATCATTGGATTTGATGAAAAAGATGAATTGTGTGAAAATAAAGGAAAAGTTCTGAAAATTAAATCTTTGAATTTAGAAGGAGAAGTAATTATGATCGGTGACGGTTATACAGATTACGAAACACTTCAAGGTGGTGCAGCTTCTAAATTTTATGCTTTTACTGAGAATGTAAGTCGTAAAGTCGTGATAGAAAAAGCGGATCGTTTGGCTCCATCGTTAGATGAAATTTTATATGATTTATCGTACAAAGCATCTGTTTCTTATCCTAAAAATAGGATCAGTGTTTTATTATTAGAAAATATTCACCCAGATGCTGTTCGCATTTTTGAACAAGAGGGTTATTCTGTTGAAACCGTAAAAGGTTCTCTAAGCGAGGATGAATTGTGTGAACGAATCAAAGATGTTTCTATTTTAGGAATTCGTTCTAAAACACAAATCACGCCGAATGTATTAGACAGTGCAAAGAAATTGCACGCGATAGGGACGTTTTGCATCGGAACAAATCAAGTGAATTTAGATGAATGTTCAAAACGTGGAATTGCTGTTTTCAATGCGCCTTATAGCAATACACGTTCAGTTGTAGAATTGGCTTTGGGAGAAATGATTATGTTGATTCGTAGCACTTTCGAGAAAAGCACTAAATTACACAATGGTGAGTGGGATAAATCTGCAAACGGAAGTGTAGAAATTAGAGGTAAAAAATTAGGAATTGTAGGGTATGGAAGTATCGGGGCTCAATTTTCAGTAATTGCTGAAGCATTGGGAATGAAAGTATATTTCTACGATGTGACAGATAAATTAGCATTAGGGAATGCTAAAAAATGTTCTTCATTACAAGAATTATTAGCCCTTTCAGATGTTGTTACTTTACACGTTGATGGAAAGATATCAAATACAAACTTGATAGATGCTGCAGCTTTTGAATGTATGAAAGACGGAGTTGTTTTTTTGAATCTTTCGAGAGGTCACGTGGTTAATATAGAGGCGTTGATTGCGAATTTAAAATCTGGTAAAGTTAAAGGAGCAGCGATTGACGTTTTTCCATACGAACCAAGTAGCAACGACGAAAAATTCACATCTGAATTATGCGGACTTCCAAATGTGATTTTAACACCACACGTTGGAGGAAGTACCGAAGAGGCTCAATTCGATATAGGTAATTTTGTTTCGCGAAAAATCATTAGTTATATCAATACAGGAAGTACTTTTGGAAGCGTAAACTTACCAGAAATTCAATTGCCAGAATTCCAAAGTGCACACCGAATTATGCATATTCACGAAAATGTAAAAGGTATTTTAGCACAAATCAATACCATTTTATCAGAATTCGACAATAATATTATTGGGCAATATTTGAAAACAAATGAAAATATGGGGTATGTAATTACTGATATTGATAATCTTCACAATACCGATTTAGAGAAAAAATTAAAAGAAATTCCGAATACGATTCGTTATAGAATTTTGTATTAAAATAAATTGAGATAAACATCTTTCCCCTTTGGAGGGGGATTAAAGGGGGAGGATGTTTATACTTAAAAATGAAGTAAGTTTTTCCTCCCCCCTGCCCCCCCTCCGAAGGGGGAAATAAAAATGAAACTAGAAATTTTAGCAAATTCAATCGAAGGTTCACTCCATTCTGACACTACTTTACGAACTCTTTATGCAACGGATGCATCAGCTTATAGAGAAATGCCGTTGGCTGTTGCTATTCCAAAAACGAAAGAAGATATTCAAAAAATTATCGATTTCGCTCGTGAAAATAAAGTAGGAATTGTACCTAGAGCAGCAGGAACTTCATTGGCTGGTCAGGTAGTTGGAAATGGAATAATCGTTGATATTTCGCAAAATTTCACTAAAATAATCGAAGTTAATAAAGAAAATCATTTTGCTATAGTTCAACCAGGTGTTATTCGTGACGATTTAAATTACCACTTAAAACAATTTGGATTGTTCTACGGACCAGAAACTTCAACAAGCAATCGTTGTATGATTGGAGGAATGGTTGGCAACAATGCGTGTGGTGCAAGATCGGTAGTTTATGGTTCGGCGAGAGAACATTTAATTTCAATCAAAGGATTTTTAGCGGATGGAAATGAAGTTGAATTTGGAAGTTTGACCAACCAAGAATTTGAAGATAAATGTGTTGGAAAAAATGGAATTGGTGAACTTGAAAAATCAATTTATCAGCACGCTAAAGCATTGCTTTCAAATCCGGAAAACAGACAATTGTTTGAAGACAATTATCCAAAGAAAAGTATTCCAAGAAGAAATACTGGATATGCTTTGGATTTATTAGGCGACACTTCTCCTTTTGGTGAATTCGTAGAAAAATTTAATTTCTGTAAACTGATTGCTGGTTCAGAAGGGACTTTGTTTTTCTCTACCGAAATTAAATTGAATTTAGTTCCAGCATTAAAACCTTTTGCAGGATTGGTTTGTATTCATTTCAACAGTATTAATGAATCACTTCGAGCAAATTTAGAGGCGTTAAAATTCAATCCTGATAGTGTCGAATTAATTGATCATTATATTTTAGAATGTACCAAAGAAAATATTGAGCAAAACAAAAATCGTTTCTTTGTGGAAGGAGATCCAGCGGCTATTTTAGTAGTTGAATTTTTAAAAGATTCTGCGGAAGAAGTTTTAGAAACAGCTAAACAATTGGAGACTCAATTACGTTCTATGAATTTGGGATACCATTATCCTATTGTTTTAGGAGAAGATACAAGTAAAGTTTGGAATCTTCGTAAAGCAGGATTGGGATTACTATCCAACATTCCAGGCGATGCGAAAGCGGTAGCGGTTATTGAAGATACTGCCGTAGATGTAAACGATTTACCAGATTTCATTGAAGATTTTAATGAGATTTTAATAGAAAGAGGCTTGCATTGCGTTCATTATGCACACGCTGCTACAGGAGAATTACATCTTCGCCCAATTATCGATTTAAAGACACAAGAAGGCACTGAATTATTCCGAACGATAGCAACTGACATTGCGCATTTAGTGAAACGTTACAAAGGTTCATTAAGTGGTGAACACGGTGACGGAAGATTACGAGGAGAATTTATTCCTTTTATGTTGGGTGAAGAAATTTATGAGATATTCAAAGAAGTAAAACATACGTGGGATCCTTGGAATATTTTTAATCCGGGTAAGATTGTGAATACGCCACCGATGGATACTTTTTTACGTTATACTGCAGGACAAATTACGCCTGAATTAGAAACCATTTTAGATTTTAGTTCGAATAAAGGAATTGTTCGTGCGGCTGAAATGTGTAACGGATCTGGAGATTGTCGTAAAACGGAAATCAGTGGTGGAACGATGTGTCCGAGTTATATGGCCACCCGAAACGAGAAAGATTCTACAAGAGCCCGAGCAAATATTTTAAGAGAAACGATTACCTTTTCAGATAAAGCAAACCCATTCGACAATAAGCAAATCTTGGAAGTAATGGATTTGTGTTTGAGTTGCAAAGGATGTAAATCTGAATGTCCATCCAATGTCGATGTTGCAAAATTAAAAGCAGAATCGTATCATCAATATTACAAAGTAAACGGAGTTCCTTTGAGAAGTAAAATAATCGGAAATACAACAAAAATAAATAAGTTATTCAGCAAAACTCCTTGGCTTTACAACGGTGTAATGGCTAGTCCGATTGGTACATTAATTAAAAAATTCAGTGGTTTTTCAACGGAAAGAAATTTACCAAAATTAGCCAATCAAACATTCTCAAATTGGTTTAAAAAATATAATCAACAAGGACCTTTTTCTAACGGAGAAGTTCATTTGTTTAATGATGAATTCTTGAACTATAACGATGTACATATTGGTAAAAAGGCTGTTCAGTTATTGAATCGATTAGGATATAAAGTAATCGTTCCAGAATTAGTAGAAAGCGGTAGAACGTATTTGTCGAAAGGCTTATTAACTGAAGCTCAAAAGCTAGCCGAAGAAAATGTGAAGCGTCTGAAATCATTCGCTGATTCAAAAAAGCAACTAATTGGTATTGAGCCATCTGCGATTTTAAGTTTCCGAGATGAATACCCAGATTTATGTCGCGGTGAATTAAAAGAAATTGCTCAAAAACTAGCGAAGAAAACATTTTTAATCGAAGAATTTTTAGCACAAGAAGTAGACGCAGGTAACATAAAATCCTCGCAATTTACAACATCTACAGAACGCCTTAGAATGCACGGACATTGTTTCCAAAAAGCATTATCCTCTTTGGTTCCATTGAAGAAAATATTATCGTTACCCACAAATTATTCCGTCCTAAACATTCCAAGTGGATGTTGTGGAATGGCAGGTTCATTTGGATACGAAAAAGAACATTACGAAACATCGATGAAAATTGGTGAGTTGGTTCTTTTCCCAACCATTCGACAAGAAGCAAAAGCTACAATTATTTCAGCTTCTGGTACAAGTTGTAGGCATCAAATTTCGGATGGTACGGGTAGAGAGGCAAAACATCCAGTAGAAATTTTGTTTGAGGCGTTGGTGTGATTTTCATTTTGTGTAAATAATCCAGAAAAACAGTAAAATTGTTGATATTTGAAATATAAAAAATGATATCGATCACTATACTACTATATTTGTTAAAATTTAATTCGTCGTGCTCCAAAAATATAAATACCATATACTACTACATTTCATCATTTTATTATGGGGATTTACCGGAATCCTTGGAAAATTAATTCATTTGGATTTTTTTCACATTGTTTGGAATCGACTTTTATTTGCATTAATCGGACTAGTAGTTGCGTTTATTTTCCTAAAAAAATCAATTAAGGTAAACTCTTTTAAAGATTTATTGACTCTTTTTGGAGTAGGAGTTCTAGTTGCATTACATTGGATTACTTTTTATAAATCGATACAATTATCTACTGCTTCATTAGGTATATTATGTTTGTCTACAGTTACTTTACATGTTACCTGGTTAGAACCCATAATAATGAAGCGAAAATTTTCTTGGGTTGAATTTTTATTAGGTTTATCGGTAATTGGCGGAATATATATTGTTTCAAGTGACTTTAATTCAAAAGATTATGAGGCATTGGCTTATGGATTGTCCTCCGCTATTTTTGCAGCCTTATTTTCTGTCTTTAATGGATATTTAGTGAAATCTATACCATCTTCAACAATTACATTTTATGAGTTGTTAATGGGGTTTGTGTTTTTGAGTTGTATTTTATTTTTTAAAGGTGAATTTAATTTAACTTTATTTGAAATGACAAAAAATGATTTCTTTTGGATTTTATTTTTAGGATTGGTTTGTACTTCTTTTGCTTTTTTAGTTACAATAGATCTTTTAAAAAGGTTGGGCGCATTTACAGTTTCATTAAGTATTAATTTAGAACCGGTTTACACTATTTTATTAGCTATACTAATTTTGAATGAAAATTCTAAATTAGGGTCAAGATTTTATTTTGGAGCATTATTAATTGTTATAGTGGTAATAGCTAATCCGGTTGTTAAGCATTTTTTAAATAAGGAAAAAAATGCTTAACAACTATCATTAGTTCAATTGTAATTTCAAGAATTCCATCCAATTCTCAGATTGTTCTGAATTTAAAACCCTTGGAAATTTATTTTGAGCACCAGATTTATCCATTTTTTCAAGAAATTCATAAAATACAGATGGATCTAAAATTTCAAGAGTTGGAGTATTTAAGTTGTGTGCCCGGCATGTTTTGTAATCATCATTTAAAGCACCCAATTCAGCATCAATTTCCTGTAAAAATTTGTTTGATTTAACTTTAGAATTAGTTCCGATAAACCAAGAATGTTTAAGTGTTTCTGCATCGGCATGAATGCAAAATTCAGAAACCTCAATTTTTAATTTTTCGCAAACATTATTCAAAGCAGTTGTAATATTATCTAATGATAAATGTTCACCGACTAAACTTAAATATTGTTTTATACGTCCCGTGATTTTAATTTCATTGTTTTCTGAGTCTATAAATTGAATCAAATCACCAATCATGTATCTCCATAATCCAGCATTTGTAGAAATAACCATAGCATAATCAATTCCTTCTGTAATTTGATTGATTGTAAAAGCAGTGTAATTATCTTTTAAATTTCCTATTTCATCAAAAAATTCACTTGTAAAAGGTACAAATTCATAAAAAACTCCATTTGACAACAATAGTTTCATGCCTTTTCTTTCCGGAGAAGTTTGGTAAGCAAAATAACCTTCACTAGCTAGATAGGTATCTAGTAAAAATACTTTTTTACCAATTATTTTTTCTAATCGAGTTTGGTATGGTTGCATATAAACACCGCCATGCATATACACTTCAAAATTTGGCCAAATATCATGGATCGTTTTTAAATTATATCTTTCAATAATTTTCTCCATTAAAATTAAGCACCAACTAGGAACACCTGCTAGGATTCCTATATCCCACGATGGGGCTTTTTCAATCATTTTTTCTAATTTCTTATTCCAGTCTGAAATTTTCGCAATGTTATTATTTGGTTTAGTTAATGGATTAAAAATAAAAGCGGTATTTTTTTTTAAGATACCACTTAAATCTCCTTCAAAATGATTGCCAATTTTTTTTAATTTTGAAGATCCACCAATAACTAATAATTTAGAATTGTAAAAGTTTTTCGATAAATCTAATTTGTATAAAGTTGAAATTTGGCTCACGCTAGTTTTTTGAAAAGAGCGTATCATTTGCTTTGTGACTGGAATACGCTTACTAGGCGAACCTGTTGTGCCAGAAGACAATGCGTAAAAATTAATCTTTCCTGGCCAAGTATGATTTTTTTCTCCATTTATAGATTTGTAGAGCCATTTTTCATAAAACTCCTCATAATTTGTAATTGGAACATTTTTTTGATAATCTTTTACTATTTTTTGATTTTCAATTGTTTGAATAAACCGATGCTTTATCCCAAAATTTGTTTCCTTTGCTTTTTCAATTAATCTATATAGGGTTCTGAGTTGACTGTTATATTTTATGCCTTTTTTATAGTTTCTTTTGAAACTTAATTCAGTCGATTTTTTAAATAATTTTCCGATTATTGCCATGTTCTCAAATTGTTTTTAAATATTCAATTTCCATAAATTTTGGAAGGATATATTATAGATCAAAATTGAGACTATTTACTTGAAACAATGTGTTCTTATTGTTAACTTTGTTTTAAATATTAAAAAAAGAAAAGAATTATTAATCGACTGATTTTGTTTATGATTACTTTTGCTTTATAACTATATCGAAAAAGATACTATTAAATATGGAAACTAAAACATTTATTGTTCCTCACGATTTCACAGCAGTTGCTGATAACGCCTTAAATCATGCTATTTCTACTGC
>CALPSU020000003.1 GCA_943326315.2 Chryseobacterium gleum | reverse complement strand
TCCGCCACCAATATCAACCATACCCGCATTTTCTTCACCTGCCTTTACCAACATATGAGGACCTTCTTTAGGTAATTGTTTCAACCAGTAAATTGAATTTTTATATGAACAATGTTCTGACCACATCACCGAGTAAACACTCGTTTCAGTAAAATTAGGTGTGCGACCTAAAATCCCTTTAATCATTTCAAATTCATCGGGACGTAATCCAAGCTCTACTGCTTGTTCTAAAGTTGCTTCTTGGTTCAAAGTGCTTTCCATAAAATCAATAATGTGTAACAAAAGTAATTATAATATTTTTAAGTTCTACAGCTTTTTATAGTCGAAATAATTCCTATAAAAAGGAGTTATTAACAGCATTTTGACAAAGTTAAAATGCAGATATACAAATCAATGTTGCCAAATCTAAATGAAAATCTGTTTTTTTTACTATTTTTACGTGATTTTTTTTAAAAAAATAAATAAAATGGATTTTTCAGTATTAACATCAATTGACGGACTCTTATACCTATTAATGCTAACAACGCTTGAGATTGTTCTTGGTATAGATAATATTATTTTCATTTCAATTATAACTGATAAATTACATGTTAAAAACCAAAGAACTGCTCGTAGAGTAGGTTTGGCTTTAGCACTTATTGTGAGATTATTTCTCCTTACAATTGCAGCGTGGATGATGAGTCTAAATACATCGTTATTTTCAATCGGTGAAATGAAGTTTTTTAGTGGTCATAATCTAGTTTTATTTGCTGGGGGTTTATTTCTAATCTATAAAAGTGGAGAAGAAATGATAGACAACATGAAAGGCCATCTTGAAAAAGAAAAAAAAGGAAAAGACAATTTAAGAGCGGTTATCTTTCAAATTATTATGATTGATATTGTTTTTAGTTTTGACTCTATCATTACAGCTATTGGATTGACGGCTGACATTAAAGAAAAACTACATGCCGACCCAATGATTATTATTTATCTAGCAGTCATAATTTCCATGATTATTATGCTAATTTTCGCTAAACAAGTAAGCGACTTCATTAACACAAGACCTTCGATAAAAATGATTGCACTTGCTTTTTTAGTAGCTATCGGAGTAATCTTAGTATGTGAATCTTTCGAAATTCAAATTAATAAAAATTACGTTTACTTCGCCATGGGATTCTCATTAGTTATTGAGTTTATGAATATTAAAATGCGTAAAAACAAAAGAAATTATACGCCCAATCATTAATAAATGACAGTTAAAGAAGCTCTTCTATTCTTTCCTCATAATCAGGAGGATGATTTGCTTGACTTATATGAAGAACGGCTTTTTGAATACAAACAATTCTTCATTTCAAAACCTCCAATCGAAAAAGTTTTTCTAGCTAAAGAAAAAAAAATGATGCAAATGCATGATGCATTCATTCATTTTAAAGGAGACGAAATAAATAAAATTGAAGAAATCCAAAAAAACACTTACGCTTTTTCTGAAAACATTTTAGAAAGCTTCAATTATTACCAACGAATCAAAAATCAAATAAAAAACGCTATAACCAATTCGAAATCTGCTATTGAACTATCTATTTATAGTATGGAGCTAATTTTTATACATTACTCCTATTCTGAAAAATGGATCATTTTAGATGATTTAAATAAACAAAATATATTAATATCAATTGAACCTGACCCAATGAATATTTTAAAATCAATTTTAGAATTCAATTCTAAAGGCGGTTTTTTATTCGAAGATTTAAATACAAAAAGAAACATTTTACCAGAAATGTTAATCAACGAAGCTAAACGACTATCTTTGTGCCGAAAATTGATAAAAAAATGAATGATCCTTATTTAAATCTTCGTAATCAATTGGAATTAGAAGAATGGCCAAACGTATACATGTTCAAATTCATCGTTCCAAACACTTCTGAAAACATTGCGTTGACAATGGAACTATTTAACTCCTCAAGCGAAATTACTATGCACGAATCAAGTTCAGGTAAATTCATAAGTATTACAACGAAAGAATTAATGTTAGATGTAAATTCTATCATTAATATATATATAGAAGCAACAAAAATTAAAGGACTAATGGCTTTATGATAGTTTTAATGGGATTTACATTTGGAAAAGTAGCACTTGGCGTTCTCTACACTTCGTTAGCAGTTTTAATTCTTGTTATAGCGTATAAGAAATTATTGAAATACCTCGGAAAAGGTGCTGTACCAATTGAAGATTATTGTGTTTTATATGGCCTTGAAACTCATCCTGCTAAAGGAGAAGTTGAATTTTATTTCACAACCAACAGGAAGAGAGAAATAATTCTTGAATTATTAAACGATGACTTGTCAACCTATTTAAATATTCAAGAAAAAGAAGTAAACGAAGGCGGAAATATTATCCGATTCGACACAAAAACGATACCCAACGGAACTTACTTCTACCAATTAAGAACTGAAAATCAAAAAACTATGAAACGATTTTCTATAGAGAACTAGTTTTTGTCAATTTGACAGTATATTTAAATTGGCAAAATAATTGATTGTTACGTAAACAAGAATTATTTTTACAAAATAAAATTCAAATAAATATCACTTTATAAAAAAATAGAAATTATGGCAGTTGAAATTACAGACGCAAACTTCGAAGAATTAGTGTTAAATTCTAAAATTCCAGTATTAGTTGATTTTTGGGCAGAATGGTGTGGACCATGTCGTATGGTTGGACCAGTTGTTGACGAATTATATACTGAATACGAAGGTAGAGCATTAGTTGGAAAAGTTAACGTAGATGAGAATCCTGGTATTTCTGCAAAATTTGGAGTTAGAAATATTCCAACAATCCTTTTTATTAAAGGTGGTGAAGTAGCTGACAAGTCAGTTGGAGCAGTTCCAAAAGCACAATTAGCTTCTAAATTAGATGCAATATTGAACTAATAAAATCATATATTAAACTAAAAGGTTGTTACTGCAACCTTTTTTTTATGCCTAAATTTTAGCTAAAATTATTAAAGTCTAAAAATCTAATGCGTAATTAAAAAATGTCTCATTAATGTCTAAAAAATAAGGTATCTTTGCACCTTAAAAAAACAATAAATGGACTCAATTTTTCGTAGATTAAAATATTATGGAATTGGTTTTGGCGTCGGACTTGTTTTCGTCGTTTTCTTTTTCCAAAACAGAGGTTGTAGTTGGCTTCCAGGTAACAGAGTTAAAAATAGTATCTTAGAAAGAATTCTAGTTTTACCTGAAACTGAAGCTTTACAAATGAAAAAATTCGGACTAACAAAAACAGATCTAACTTTAATTTTAAACGATGGTGAAGTTCTTTTTGAAGAAAGTAAAAAAGAAGGAAATCCAAAAGTTTATGTTGTTGAAAAAGAAATCAATAATAAAGGTAAATTAAAATTCTTTTTCACTTTAGCCGATGAGAGCTTTATTTCTGAAATTCATTTTTCTCAAAAAAATGCTAATAAAACACAAAACACCAAAAAAGGGTTTGGAGACCTAATATACTTTCCTAAAGATGATGATTTAGTTTTTCCTGACTCAAGCGCACATGTTACTTGTCAACAAGAAGAATTAAAGCTTATTAATTCTAAAGAAATCCTTAGATATTTAAAAAAATCTGGGAAGATAGATTACTCAAAATCAAACCTTTCAGCATCTCCAAAACCTGAACATCACTTAATATTTACAAATGATAAAAAGCAAGAAATTGGTTGTGATGTGATTTGGTATAAAACAAAATTAAACATCACAAACTTCTCGCTTCCTTTCAAAAGCAAGTGTATTTAACTTTCTAAACAACTATTGTTAATAATTCTAATTCAGTCTCTGTAGACTAGAGTTTAGTTTTTTATATTTTTGAAGGATGGAATTTTCAGCAGAACAAATAGCAGGTATTTTAAACGGTGAAGTCTTTGGAAATATAGATGTTACCGTAAAAGGATTGTCTAAAATTGAGGAAGGTTCAATCGGAACGCTTTCATTTTTATCTAACCCGAAATACGAAGAATACATATACTCAACCGGTGCATCTATTTGTATCGTAAATAAAACTTTCGTGCCTATTAAGGAAATACCATCAACCTTAACACTTATTAAGGTTGATGATGCATATTCTTGCTTCGCTAAACTGCTTGAATTTTATGATCAAATGCGAAAAAAAGAACCAAAAATTGAATCACCATCTTTCATTTCTGATTCAGCAATCATAGGGTCAGATCTATATTTGGGAGCCTTTAGTTACATAAGTGATAACGCAAAAATTGGAAATAATGTAACTATTTACCCTAATGTTTATATAGGAGAAAATGTTAAAATTGGTGATAATTGTATTTTACACCCAGGTTCAACCGTTTATTTTGATTGTATTTTAGGAAATAATTGTATAATTCATGCTGGTACTATTATAGGTGCAGATGGGTTTGGATTTGCACCAAATGAAAATGGAGAATTTCAAAAAATTCCTCAAATTGGAAATGTGTTGATTGAAGACGATGTTGAAATTGGATCAAATTGCACAATCGATAGAGCTACAATGGGTTCAACAGTTATTCGCAAAGGTGTGAAATTAGACAATCTAATACAAGTAGCGCACAATGTAGAAATAGGAAGAAATACTGTAATGGCGTCACAAGTTGGAGTTGCAGGATCTACTAAAATTGGTGAAAATGTTATGATTGGTGGGCAAGCTGGAATTAGTGGTCACATCCATATTGCGGATGGAACAAAAATTGTTGCTCAATCTGGTATTCCAAATACAGTTCGAAAAGCAGATACATTAATGGGGTCACCTGGTATTTCTTTAGAGGATTTTAAAAAATCATATTTTGGTTTTAGAAAACTACCGCAAATTTTGAAAAGACTTCAAGATTTAGAAAATAAATTAAAAGAATTAACTAAAGCATAAAGAAATGGCTGAAAAGCAACGCACTTTAAAAGAGTCAGTTTTATTAAAAGGAATTGGACTTCACACAGGAGAATTGGTAAATATTGAAATTTGTCCTGCTCCTTCTAATCATGGTTATAAATTTCAAAGAATAGACTTAGAAGGCCAACCAATTATTAATGCTGATGTTGATTTAGTTGTTGCTACTGATCGTGGTACAACATTAGAATCAAAAGGCGCTCGTGTATATACAACTGAACATGTACTTGCAGCTTTATATGGAATGCAAATTGATAATGCTTTGATAAAAATTGATGGCCCTGAAATCCCTATTATGGATGGTAGCTCATTATTATTTGTTAATGCATTTGAAGAAGTTGGATACGAAGATCAAGATGCTGATAGAGTATATCTAGAATTAGATGAAATTTTAAAATTCGAAGATTTAGAAAAAGGAACTGAATTTTTAGCTATTCCAGATCCTGGATATCGAGTTACGGTAATGGTAGATTATAATTCTCCAGTACTAGGAACGCAACATGCTGGAATATATGCTATAACAGACTTTAAAAAAGAAATTTCAAAGTGCAGAACATTTGTTTTTCTGAGAGAATTAGAGTTTTTAGCTAAAAACAACCTTATAAAAGGTGGAAACTTAGATAATGCAATAGTTTTAGTTGAAAGAACAGATGTAAAGCAAGAAGAACTTGATGATTTAGCAAAATTATTAGGGAAAGAAGAGTTAAAAATTAAATTAGATGGTATCGGTGTTCTAAATACAACTAAATTACAATTTGAAAACGAACCTGCACGTCATAAATTACTAGATATAATTGGTGATTTAGCATTAATTGGAAAACCAATAAGAGCACATATTCTTGGTGCAAGACCTGGTCATTCCGGAAATGTGAAATTTGCTAAAATAATTAAAGACCATTTTAAATCTAAAGGAAAAATTGCGCGTTTCTTTGATTTAACCGTAGAGCCTTTATATAACATTAATGATATTGAAAGAATGCTACCGCATAGGTATCCATTCTTAATGGTTGATAAAGTTATGTCTATAAGTGAAGATTCAATTATTGGTGTTAAAAACATCACCATGAATGAACCTATTTTCACTGGACACTTTCCTGGAAACCCGGTTTTCCCAGGTGTATTACAAATTGAAGCAATGGCTCAGGTTGGTGGTATATTTGCATTAAGTAAAATTGAAAATCCACATTTATATTCAACTTACTTCATGAAAATAGATAAAGTAAAATTTAAATCTAAAGTAGTTCCTGGTGACACATTAGTTTTTGAATTATTTTTGCTTTCTCCTATTAGAAGAGGTTTAGTTGAAATGGGTGGAAAAGCATACGTAAATGGACAAATTGTAATGGAAGCTGAAATGCTTGCGCAAGTTGTGAAAGATAAAGTAGAAACATATGATAAGCAACTTAGCTAGTATATCCGAAAAGGCAACGATTGGATTGGACGTTTTTATCGGTCCTTTTACAACTATTCATGATGATGTTGTGATTGGTTCAGGTACTAAAATACATTCAAATGTTTCTATTTATCCAGGAACAAGAATAGGCGAAGGTTGTGAAATTTTCCCTGGCGCTGTTATAGGTGTAATCCCTCAAGATTTAAAATTTGATGGAGAATATACTACTGTTGAGATTGGAAATAACACTACGATCAGAGAATGTGTAACTATTCATAGAGGTACAAAAGATCGACTTACAACTAAAATTGGAAACAACTGTCTATTAATGACCTATGTACACATAGCTCATGACTGCTTAATAGGAAACAATGTTATTCTTGCTAGTTATGTTGGAATTTCAGGTCATGTTACTATAGATGATTATGCAATTTTAGAAGGTACAGTTGTTGCTCAACAATTTGTTCATATTGGAGCTCATGCATTTATTGGTGGAGCATCTTTAGTAAGAAAAGATGTACCTCCTTATATTAAAGCAGCAAGAGAACCACTTACTTATGCAGGTGTAAATTCGGTTGGAATTCGAAGAAGAGGTTTTATTGATGAACAAGTTCGTGAAATTGAAGATATTTATAGAATTCTTTATGTTCAAAACAATAACGTATCTAAAGGAATAGCTGCTATTTTAGAAACCCTTCCTGAAACTAAGTTAAGAGGTGAAATTTTAGAATTTATAAATAATTCAGATAAAGGAATTATTAGAGGCTTAAATTAAATATTAATACCTATTTACAAGATTTGAATTATGCTTTCTAAAAAAACAAAATATGCTATTCATGCACTTACTTATTTATGTAAGCAAGACCCTACAAAACCAACTTTAATTATTGAGGTTGCTAAAGAAGCTAATATTCCGAGAAAATTTTTAGAAACAATACTTTTAGAATTGAAAAAAAATGGGGTTTTAGGTTCTAAAATGGGAAAAGGTGGTGGCTATTTTGTTAGAAAAAAACCTTCAGAAATTCAACTTTCTACTATAATTCGTCTATTTAATGGTCCAATTGCTTTACTTCCTTGTGCAAGTAAAAATTATTATGAAATATGCGATGAATGTCCAGATGAAAATGCATGTGGTCTTCGTTTTGTGATGGAAGAAGTGCGAGATGAAACGTTGAATATTTTAGAAAATAAAACAATTCAACACATCATAGATCGAGAAAAATAATATCAATCATTAATTATAAGTACGTGTTTCATAGAGGAGAAGTTGTCGAATTAACTATTACAGATTATTCCTTTGGAGGAAGAGGGATTGCTAAAGTACCTACAGATGATGGTTTTTATGTAGTTTTTGTAGATAATTCATTTCCAGGACAAAAAATAAGAGCTAGAATAGAAAAAAAGAAAAAAAAGTTTGCAGAAGCAAAACTAATAGATATAATTGATAGATCAGAATTAGAAGTTATCTCAAATTTTCAGGAAATATCAGGTGGCCCATATATTTATGTACCAATTCACCTACAAGAACAAGCTAAAAAGGAAACAACATTAGAATTGTTTAAAAGAATTGGAAATGTAAAAGATATTGATTCAATTTTTGATGAATTTATATCTTCTCCAGATCATTTTTATTACCGAAATAAAATGGAATATAGTTTCTCTTGTATAGAACATGTTCCTTCAACAGGAGAAGAAATCGACGAATCTTTTGCTCTAGGTTTTAAACGCAGAGGTACTTGGTGGAAAGTTGAAAGTTTAAATAAACCAAGTGGGTTATTTGATGATCAATGGGAAACAATTTTAGTAGATATTAGAAATTATTTAAAAGATACTAATTTACCAGCATGGCATCCACCAAAGAAAACTGGTTTTTTTAGACATATTGTTGTTCGTAAATCTTTTTTTCAAGATCAATTATTACTGAATTTAGTAACTTCTTCTGAAGACGTTGAAAAATTTGATGTAGAATCTTTTTCGCAATTTTTACAATCGAAATTAGGTAAAAGATTAGCTGGATTTCAACATACAATTAATGATAATGTTGCAGACAGAGCAAAAATAGAAAATGGTTCTATTCGTTTACTTTATGGAGAAGATAAAGTCATTGAAAAAATTGTAGGACTTTCATTTGAAATAAGCATGGAAAGTTTTTTTCAAACAAATCCAAAATGTGCTGAAAGACTCTATAACAAAGCTTTAGATTATGTTTTCGAAGGAGAACTTAATTCCAGTGAAGTTGTCATGGATCTTTTTTGCGGAACTGGTACAATCGGTCAAATATTGACAACTAGAAAAAGTGACGTTAAAATTATAGGTGTTGATATTGTGGAAGAAGCAATTCTAGATGCTCGTAAAAATGCAAAAAGAAACAATATTTCTAACATCGATTTCCATGCTGCAGATGTGGGTAAATTTTTAAAAGAATTTCCAGATTATCAAGGGAAAATAGGTACTATAATCTTGGATCCTCCTAGAGCAGGAATTGCTCCGAAAACTTTACTTAAAGTAATCGATTTAGGAGCTAAAAATATTGTTTATATTTCTTGTAATCCTTCAACACAAGCCAGAGATACAGAAACATTACTAAAAGCAGGATATAAATTAGATAAATTATCATTAGTTGATCAATTCCCTCACACTGGACACATTGAATCAATTGCGAAATTTATATTACAAGACAGTAGACCAATAGATACTATACAATAGACCAATATAATTTGTCAGTCTAATATAATATCTAAAGTCTAAAAATCTTAAGTCTAAAAAGAAAATGTTAGAAATTCAAAAAATATCAAAGTCCTTTTATAAAAAACTAGCGTTGGATGACGTGTCAATGACAATCAATCAAGGTGAAATTTTTGGAATGCTTGGACCTAATGGAGCTGGAAAAACAACTCTTATTCGAATTATCAATAAAATTGTCGAACCGGACAGTGGAGTTATTCGATTCAATGGTGATATATTGACTCAAAAACACTTATCAGAAATTGGTTATTTACCTGAGGAAAGAGGCTTATATAAAAGTATGACCGTTGAAAATCACGCTTTATTTTTAGGTCAACTCCGAGGATTATCAAAATCAGATGTCCTTGTAAAACTTAATTATTGGTTAGAAAAATTTAACATTCAAGACTGGAGAGATAAAAGAATTGAAGAGTTGTCCAAAGGAATGGCTCAGAAAGTTCAATTTATATGTACCGTTTTACATGAACCTAAATTATTAATTCTAGACGAACCATTTAGTGGTTTTGACCCTATCAATGTTGAATTGATTAAACAAGAGTTAATTGAAATGAAGGCTAAAGGTAAAACCATTATTCTTTCATCTCATAACATGGAAAGTGTAGAAGCTATTTGTGATAGAGTTGCTTTAATCCATGAATCAAAAAAAATAATAGAAGGAAAAATATCCGAATTACAAGAAAATAGAAAGAAAGGTGAATATGCTGTAAAATTTAGAGGAAGCATGATTGCCTTTGTAAATGCCTTATGGACAGGATTTGAAATTGTAGATAAAGAAATTCTTGGAGACGATAAATTTATTGTTCGAGTGAAAATGCGAGGAGAAAATCGTTTTGATGATTTATTAAAAGTATTAATTGGACAAATAAATATGGAAGCTGCCTGGGAAGTATTACCATCCATGCAAGAAATATTCATAGATTTAGTTAAACCTAAAGAACAATTACAAGATGCGAAATAGCTGGATAATAGCACTTAGGGAATGGAAAGAACGAATTAGTGCACGTTCTTTTTTAATACTTTCAATTCTTGGACCTTTAATGGTTTTAGGGCTTATATATTTATTATTTGTCTTGGGCGGTCAAACAAAACAGAACTGGAATGTATTGATCGTTGATCCTGCAGGTATCATGGAAAATAAAATGTTATCCAGAGAAGATGAAGCCATCTCCTACTCTTTTGCAGATGGGTACATTCAAACCCATGAATTTGAAAAAGCAAAACAATACCAAGAATTTGATGCTTTACTTGAGATTAATGAAAAAATTCTTTCAAACAAAACAGCTTTTGTTTTTTTTAGAGAGAAGCCTTCTATGACCATGCAAACAAGAATTCAATATCAAGCTGAAAGAAGATTAGAAGAGGTTCTTGTTAAACAATTTACTAAATTTTCGATCTCAGATTTTAGAAAAATTAAACAACCTTTAACCATTGGTTTTAGAAATGTATACGACCCAAATGATGAAGCTTCTGATTTAAGTGGTTGGGTTGGCCTTTTTTATGGCACTGTTATTTTCATCTTTATCTTTCTATTTGGGATGACAATTCTACGAAGTGTTTCAAGAGAAAAAAGCAACAGAATAGTTGAAGTACTTTTAGGCTGTGTAAGTCCCAAACAATTAATGCTTGGTAAAATAATTGGAATAGGTCTAGCAGCTTTTTTTCAATTTATAATTTGGGTTGTGTTTATAGGATTTGGATTATATTTTATGAGAGAAAATCTTTTCCCAAATTTATTAGATGCTTCTAACTTGAATATTACAGAATTATCTAATGAGGTTTTAACACAATCTAGTAAAGAGCAATTTTTCTCAGCTAGAGAATACAATGAATTTGTAGATCTTGTATATGAACGAATTAACTTCACATTTATGACGGGATATTTTATTGTTTTCTTTATAATTGGATATTTTTTCTACGGAACTTTATTTGCTGCGATTGGTGCTTCAGCTGGTTCTGAAAGCGATGGTCAACAATTTGTATTACCACTAATTTTCTTACTTTGTTTTGCGTTATATAGTGGATATTATTCTATGCAAAACCCTGAAAATTCTTTATCGACTTTATTCCATTATTTACCTTTTACATCTCCAGTTGTAGTAATGGTTAAACTTTCTCAAGGTTATAAAACCGGGCACTTTTACGAACTATTTTTATCTTTATTGATATTGATTATTTCTTCTCTAGTAGTATTGAGTTTAGCAGGTAGAATTTATGCAAATGGAATATTACAATTTGGTCATAGAGTAAGATTGAAACATATATTTAGATGGGTTAAGAAGTGATACTATGAAAATTTAAATTAAAACGTTATATACTATCTAATACTTTGTGAAAATATTTTGATTTTTTAACAAAATAAATTTTGAAAATTAATTTAATAATATTTATATTTGTATTGATTTAGGTGGTTAGGTTAGGTTGATTAAGAAAAGTAGAAAGGACGCCCGTCTTTTCTACTTTTTGTTTTTAATGGGTCTTAATTGATCGAAGTTTTATTTTTTTAAGGTTTGATATAATTTTTCAATAAATCCCCAACCTAAATCTGTCATAGTAGCTTGTGTTGACATAATTATAATGACATCGTGATCATTTATTTCTTTTTTCAAATCAATATCACTTGTAAATAAAGGCTTTGAAAAAGTTTCAGGATAAACTTCTTTGTTATAATACCAAAAATGACTCTTATTAAAAACATTAGAAATTCCAAAATTAAACATACCCCAGTAATAACTATCTGAAACAACTAATAGGTTAGGTTTCACTTTTGACTTTGCATTTTCAAATTTTATTTGAGGATACCCCATTTTAAAACTTTTTAATTTAAAGATTAAATTCATCCCATTTGCAATATCGTAATCTTCATCTTTAGGATTCTCTATATCTACTTTTTTCCAATAAAGATTATTCATATCTATATTTCTCATTTTTTCGATATAACGAATTATTGAATCAGCAGCTAAACACATTCCATATTTACTCCAATGAATGCCATATTGGGGATAAAGCGGGTGTTTACATTTATGTTTATTTTTTAAGAAATAGTCATTGAAATCGATATAATTAATTTTAAAATCTTTTGCTAATTTTAAGTGATAATCGTAATTAGTCATTCGTTTTTTTACTTTAAATTTATCGGGAATATATTCTGGATAGTACGATCCTTTTCCCGCTGCAAAAATCAAAATAATATTTTTATTAAGTTTTTTTAAGGTATCCTGAACATATTTTAATCGATCCATTCTTTGATCAATACTATCTTTCCCTATAAAATCAGTCCCATAATAAGCTTTTATATAATTCTCTTCGAATAAATAATCGTTCTTTCCTATGATAACTCCATTTGCTTTGGCTTTCCTGAAAAAATCAAATCCAATTTCATTATTCAATCGAATAAAAGCATTTCTAAATCCGAAATTTTCGTTAAAGTATTTTTCTGATTGTTCTTGATACTCTCCTGAAAACCAATTATAAGTCGTTAATTCTTTCTTATCGATTTTAATTATTGCACCCTTCAACCATTCTACTTTTATTATGTTAAACATTTTTTGAATAGCTGGAAAAACCAACACTAGCAAAATGAAAATCAGTAAAATTTCTTTTATTTTTCCTTTTAAATAATTCATCTTTAAAATCTAAAATAAATAAACGGATTAAAACCAAAAGCTGTAATTGAACTTACTGAAAATGCAAAGAGCAAAATAGAAACAGTAGTCAAAATGAAATGAAAACGATTTGAAAAAGTCTGAAAAAATATTTTATCGTGTATTTTTTGTCCGATTTTAGTATAAGTAAAGAATGAAAAGAAAATAGCCAAACAAAAGAAAGTATACGACTCTTTATCAAATGATTGTATTTTAAAATCATCAAATGAGAAAAGTCGATGAAGATAAACAAATGAATCGTCTACTTTTTCGACTCTGAAAAAGACCCAACCTATTGCAATAACTAAAAAAGTAAAAAAAGTACTTGGAAACTTTCCAATTTTAGATAAAATTTTATGAAAACCTGCCCTCTCAATTACTAAAAATAGTCCATGATAAGCCCCCCAAACAATAAAACCCCAAGAAGCTCCATGCCATAAACCTGACAACAAGAAAACGATCCACAAATTAAAGAATAAACGCCTTTTGGTATCAACCTTACTCCCACCTAATGGAATATAAAGATAGTTACGCATCCAATTCCCTAAAGAAATATGCCATCTTCTCCAAAATTCAGTAACACTTTTAGAAACATAAGGATTATCGAAGTTTTCAGGGAATTTAAATCCAATCATTTTAGCTATTCCTATTGCCATATCTGAATATCCTGAGAAGTCAAAATAAATCTGAAAAGTATACGCTAAAACACCAACCCAAGCAGTAAGAGAAGTTAAATCATTAAAATTCGATTGAAAAACATGATCTGCAATAACTCCAACCTGATTCGCTATCAACACTTTTTTTGCTAAACCGATTGAAAACCGATAAAATCCAGCTAAACGGTTTTCAGTTGTTTCTTCTTTAGATCGATCTTTAATTTGATCAGCTAGCTCATGATATCTCACTATTGGACCGGCAATTAACTTGGGGAATAAAATGATATATAATAAGTAGTCCCAAAAATTAAGCAACGGTTTATGAATTCTTCGATAAACATCTACTACATATGTAATTGTTTCAAAAGTATAAAATGAAATTCCAATCGGAAGAATCAATTTCACCCATTCAATATTTTTAATTCCTAAAACTTGTAAAACACTATTAATATTTTCAATGAAAAAATTAGAATACTTAAAATAAAATAATAAACCTAAATTCATGGATACTGAAAAGAAAAGTATCCATTTTCGAATTGAAAAATTGGTCGTTTTGCACATCCATTTTACTAAATGGAAATCTAAAAAAGTAGTTAATAGGATTACAAAAATAAATTTAGGTGCTCCCCAACTATAAAAAAACACACTAAAAAGAAGTATAACAAGGTTTTTATATTTCTTTCCAACCAAAAAATAGGCTATCAAAAAAATAGGGAGAAAATAAAGTAAAAAGACAATGCTACTAAAAACCATTTAATTTCGTTAAATTAATAAATGACTAAATTAAGATGCATTTATTATCAATTTTAAATTATACTCCAAAGCTAAGTTATTTTTTTCTTATTTGATAATTGGTTATATATTAAATCCTATTTGAAAGAATAACTGTTTTTACTTTAATTTTAAATATATTTACAGTAGTTCACTTTTATAAATATTAAATAAAATAGATGAAAAAAATATTCACACATCTTACTTTTTATGTAATCCTAGCAATTGTTTATGGAATATTACTTGGGCATTTCTTTCCTGAACAAGGTGTTAAAATGGAAATAATAGGTAAATCTTTTATTAGCATTATAAAGTTATTTATTGCTCCAATTATATTTCTAACGATAGTTTTAGGAATTGGGTCAATGGGGAATCTAAAAAAAGTAGGAAGAATTGGATTAAAGTCTTTAGTGTATTTTGAAATCGTAACTACTTTAGCTTTAGCAATTGGTGTTGGTGTTGCATTCCTCTTTAAACCAGGAAATATAGACAAAGCATCTTTAGTAGGAAAAGATGCTTCTAAATTCATTTCAAAAGCTGCTGAACCATTTAGTTGGTTACATTTTATCAGAGATAATTTTACTATTCAAGTTTTAATTATTGCGATATTAATTGGAATATCCCTTACTTATTTGAAAAATAGAGAATCAATAGTTATAAGATTAGAGAAGGCTTCTAAATTTGTTTTTAAAACATTAAAATACGTTATGTATTTGGCTCCTGTTGGTGCATTCGGTGGAATGGCTTATGTTGTTGGAGAATATGGCTTAAATTCCTTATTACCTTTAGGAAAACTAGTTGGTTGCGTTTATTTTACTATGATAGCATTCGTCATAATTGTACTTGGAGGCATCATGAAACTATATAAATTAAACATTTTCAAGTTTTTACGCTATATAAAAGAAGAAATTATCATCGTTTTAGGTACTTCTTCATCCGAAACAGCTCTACCTAACTTAATGAAAAAATTAGAGGATCTTGGATGTAAAAAATCTGTTGTTGGATTAGTAGTACCTACTGGTTATTCATTCAATCTAGACGGAACATCAATTTATCTATCTATGTCTGTTATATTTTTAGCACAGCTTTATAATGTTCCGCTAAGTTTCCAAGAGATTCTTTTAATAATAGGTATTCTTATGTTAACGTCAAAAGGTGCTGCAGGAGTTACCGGGAGTGGTTTTGTCGTTTTAGCCTCAACCCTATCCTCACTTCATAATATCCCTTTAGAAGGACTTGCATTTTTATTCGGCGTAGATAAATTTTTAAGTGAAGCTAGAGCAATTACTAATATAATTGGAAATGGTGTGGCAACATTAGTAATAGCAAAGAGTGAAAAGGAATTTGATGCTAAAGTTTATGCAATTGAAATTGAACAACGTTTAAAGATTGAGGCTTAGACTAGATTTAATAATTAAAAATAATTCATATCAAAAAAGAAATTCATTCAAAAAAATTGAATGAATTTCTTTTTTAAAACTACTAGTATATACTTACATCAACATTCCACCACAAACGTTGATTGTTTGACCTGTAATATATGTTGACATATCAGACCCTAAAAAAACCGTCAAATCAGCTACATCCTTTGGAGAACCACCCCTTTTTAATGGAATAGATTTCCTCCATTCTTCTACAACATTTTGATCAAGCGCAGCAGTCATCTCTGTTTCAATAAATCCTGGTGCTATTGCATTGCAACGAATATTTCTAGATCCTAATTCTTGTGCAATAGACTTTGTAAAACCAATTAATCCAGCTTTCGATGCTGCATAATTAGATTGTCCAGCGTTTCCACTTACACCAACGACAGATGACATATTTATGATTGAGCCTTTCTTAGCTTTCAACATTGGACGTTGAACAGCTTTTGTTAAATTAAAAGCCGATTTTAAATTTGTATTCATTACTTCATCCCATTGCTCTTCTGACATTCTCATCAAAAGAGTATCTCTAGTAATACCAGCATTATTAACTAAGACATCAATAGTCCCAAATTGTGCAACAACATCATCGACTAATGTTTGAGCATCATCATACTTAGCAGCATCTGATTTAAAACCTTTTGCTACGCCACCGTTTACAGATAATTCAACCTCCAAAGCTCTAGCTTTTTCCTCTGAAGATAAATATGTAAAAGCAACTATAGCGCCTTGTTTTACACACTCTTCAGCTATTGACTTTCCAATCCCTCTTGATGCACCTGTTATAAGTACTACTTTATCTTGTAATAATTTCATATCTTCATTTTTAATGCATCAAATATAGTAAGAACCAATCTAAAACTAATTCTGATTCTTTAGATCTTGTTCACATTTTTTTCAACTATAAATTGACTTCAGATGTTTTTCTGTAAATTCGACGAAATTTTCAATACAATGAACCAATCTCAGAAAGATAAAATACTTTTAGCACCACTTCAAGGATTAACTGATTTTAGGTTTCGAAATGCATTTAATTCTTTTTTCTCAGGTATTGATACGTTTTATTCTCCTTGGATTTGCTTATCTCATTCAAAAGAAATAAAAAAATCACATAGTATTGATGTCAAACCTGAAAACAATATTGGCTACCGAATAATTCCTCAGATAATGACTAACGATGCTGAAGATTTTATTTATTTAGCTAATTATTTATCTGAATTAGGTCATAAAGAAATGAATTGGAATTTAGGTTGCCCCTACCCTATGGTTGCTAAAAAAGGCATGGGATCAGGGATGTTATGTCAACCGTTAAAAATTGTTGAATTACTTGAAAATGTTCTCCCTAAAATTGACATTAAACTTTCCATAAAAATGCGGTTAGGTTATGACAATAATACAGAAACATCGGATTTGATACCTCGTTTAAATAATTTTCCTTTATCTGAAATTATTATCCATGGCAGAACAGCTAAACAATTATATACTGGATCAGTTGATCAAGATGCTTTTCAAAACTGTGTAAGTAAATCAACGCAAAGCATGGTTTATAATGGTGATATAACAACTGTAAGTGAATTAAATCTACTACGTGAAAAATTCCCAACTATAAAAAAATGGATGATTGGTCGTGGTATTATCGCGAATCCATTTCTTCCTGAGATGATTCAAAATAACAGCGATGATTTTAATGATAATTCCGCGGAAGTATTTATGAAATTTCACGATGTTTTAATGGACAATTATGCACAACAGCTTTCTGGCGATAAACACTTATTAATGAAAATGGAATCTTTTTGGGAGTATTTTTCAAAATCATTTTCTGATTCAAACACTATTTTCAAAAGAGTAAAAAAATCAAAAAACATTTCTATGTATCACGATGCAGTTGCAAGAAATTTATCCGACGGTTTCGGTAAATAGTTATTTTAAAATTTCTTCTGCGTCCTCAATTTCTTCTTTGTAATCAAACTGAAGATCTTCGTGAAGTTTTTGCAATGTTTTATTTATAGTATTTATTTGTCTAATATAAATATTTAGTATTATTTGATTTGAATAACTAGAAATATTTAATTTTCTTAATTGACTACAGAAATGCAATAATAATTCTATTTCAGTTGTTGGTTTTTTAGAATATTTTATATATTTCTTTACATTTCTTAATATTCTTTGAATTGTTTTTTTCATAGTTTTCCAACTACGTTTATCAATTTTTGAGAATTCTAATGAAATTTCTTCCTTTATTTTTAAAATATAATTCTCTTCAAAATCACTTTCAAATAATAAATAATGCGTTAGCTCTTTATTCTCTTTACTGAATTTAACAACATTATTGAACACTTCCAATATATCTTCTTTAGATAATTGTGCAACTGCTTTTTTTATTTCACTTAAGCTTGAAATTTTCATAATAAAATAAAAGTAAAAATATTTCTTGAATCAATTAGAATAAAAAACTATTTGAATTTATCATACTCAATCAAAGTGACAGATTACTCAATAGCGGTATAATCTTTGAGAGAGATTTTTATATTTGAAAAAAACATAAAAAACTAGTTATGAAAACGAAAAATATTCAACCAAAAAACATTCTAAAAAAAGAATCTCTCAAAAAAACTGAAAAATCAAATTTTGATACCACAATTTTGAGTCTAGGAGTTAAGTTCAATAATTATATTTTGGATAAAAACAAGTTATAGTAGATTAAAAATCGGGGTTTGATCCTTCAATATTAACTTTTTTATTTGACATTTCAAGTTTACCAAATTTATAACTTATTGTTAAATATAATCGTCTTGTGAGCCATTTATATTCAGAAGTCTGATGTATACTTGGCTGAGTAACTTCAAAAGAAAAACCTTGATTATTAAAAATATCCGTAACTCTAGATCCAATAGACCATTTACCTTCGCTCAAACTTTTTTCAATAGAAATATCAACAGAACCACGTCTTTGCGCTACACCTTGTGCAGTTATCATTGGAGCTATATAATTTACATTTAATTGAGCTGACATTGTTTTTTTCCAAAAATCAATTGTTCCAATATATTTAGCACCCCAAGTAATACCACTATTATTATAGTTGAAATTCTTAGTGTCATCCGTATATTTAATTCCACTTCCATTGAAGGAAATTACATTTTTCCAATTTTTAATTGGCTTGTAAACCATAACTAATTCAAAGCCTAAACTTTGACTTTGGTCAATATTTGCAAAAGTTACTGCAGATGTATTGTTAGGGTAAAAAACTTTTATTCTTTGTATTACATCTGTAGTATTTCTGAAATAGACACTTGAAGTAAGTGTAATTTTTGTTTTCTCAATTGAATACCCTAAATCAAATGAATTTATATATTCAGGTTTTAAACTAGGATTCCCTTTTCGTAAATTATAAGGATCTGAATAATTCGTAAAAGGATTCATATCACTAGATGCGGCTCTATTAATCCTTCTGCTATAGCTTAAACTCCATTCTGTATTTGTTTTTTTATTATATTTTATATGAGCAGAAGGATAAAAATTAAAATAATTGTTCGTGAATTTTTCATTCGTCGAAATCAAATAAGGGGACTGCATTGCCTGTTCTAATCTAAGTCCTCCTTGATATTTAAATTTGCCAAATTGATGACCAATGATCCCATAAGCTCCATAAACTTGCTCGTTATATGAATATTTAAAAGTTGCAAGGGAATCACTTACGAAATTTTGAGAAATGGTATCTAAATGTTCTGATTTTGTATCTACTCCTGAGTTTTTTAAAATAGACTTTAATCCTGATTCAAAACGTAAATTAGATTTTTTAAATGTTCGTACATAATCAATTTGTGAAGTTGTTATGTTATTTTTTTCTAAATCTACTAATTGCTGTTTTAATTTAGATTTAGAACTAAGTGTTCCATTTAAATTATTGTATGTTTCCTCATAATAGCCATTAATAATTTCATTCCCTAAAGACTGAGTAACTTCTCCAGTAATTGAACCTTTATTTTCTTTTAAATCAATTTTAAAATTCACATTAAAATCAAAATTCATTTGGGTAGTTGGATCGTATGAATTTCTATTCCACGACTTTATTAAAAGTGAATTATTATCATACATTACGTTTTTTAAATCGCCACTTCTATTTCTAACTCCATTACTACCTGTAACTGTAAAACCTAATGTTTGATTTGGTTTGAGATAAAAATCAGTTCCAAAACGTAAAGTATTTCCCGAATTTAAATCCAAACCATTCCTATTTTGATTCAAACTTATTTGATTTCCAGTAGATGAAAGTTGTTGTAATGTTCCATAATTATTTCTAAAACCCTCACTATATCTATACGTATAATTTGCAAAAGTATTTAATTTGGAATTTCTAAAACTAAAACTAGCTGAACCATTAAATAAAGATCCTGTAGCTCCAGAACTAGTAATCATTCCATTTGTACCTCTTAATTTATTTTTTTTTAACACAACATTTATTATTCCTGAAGTTCCATCTGGTGAATATTTTGCAGAAGGATTTGTAACGATTTCAATTCGTTCAATTGAACTTGCAGGAATAGCATCTAATAAACTTTTACCATTTCCTCCAGAAAATGAACTAGGTCTACCATCAATAAGTACTGTGACATTTCCATCACCTCTTAAAGAAACCTTTCCATCTTGATCTACTCCTACAGATGGAACTTTATTCAATATGTCATTTGCAGTACCTCCTTTTGAAGAAAAATCTTCTGCAACATTATATATTTTTTTATCTATACCTGTCTTGAAAACATCTAATACTCCTACAACTTTTACTTCTTGTAGATTTATTGATACATCTGGAGAAATAAAAATACTGCCTAAATTTATCTCATTTGAAGATGCTGAAAAAGATATATTAGTTATTGCTTTAGTAGTATAACCTATGAAATATATTTTTAAAAATAAAGGACCGAAAGGTATTTCTGTTAGAACAAAATCCCCCTTTACGTCAGTATAAATAGATGAAATTATAGTTGAGTCAATAGAAGAAAGTAATTTAATTTGAACATATTCAACAGGTAAATTTGAAACAGAATCAATTACGTTCCCTTTTAAAATACCAGAATTAATTACTCCATTTTTTTGAATTTGTCCGAAAGAATCTGTTGTAAAAATAAGATAGAACAGTATTATATATATATACTTCAACATTATATTTATTTTTTTACTTTAAAAGTAGGCATAATGAAATGAAAAGGAGTCTGTTTATTTTTACGAATTAATTATAAATCGCAATAAACAGTAAAAAAACAGGTCTCCTTTCAGTAACAAAAATAAAAAAGTGAAAAGGCTTGAAAACACCTATTAACTGATCTTCAAAATGCTAGATCCTGCGTTCTGCTTAATACCTATTCTTACCTTATCTAAAAGTTCACTTAATGTTTCAGCTTCTTTGTCACTTAAATTATCAGGAGTTATTGAACTTTTTTTGATTTTAAAATCAATTTCACTTAAAACATCTAAACCCTTTATGGTAATTTCAATATAAACTGAACGTTTATCTTCAATACAATTTTTTCTACTAATTAAATTTTTCGCAACTAATTTATCCATTATTCTAGTAATATTAGGCGATTTCTCTACCATTCTAGATTTCACATTTTGGACATTAATAGCTTTTTCTGCACCTCTTAATATTCTTAAAATATTAAACTGTGGAAAAGTTAAATCAAATTCAGAAAAAAAAGCATTTTGACTTGAATTCAAAAGATTTGCAGTATACCTTAAATTTACAATTGCTTTTATTTGAGGATTAATGAATTTACTTTGAATTTCATCGTCAATTTTCATATTGTAATTTATGACACTTGGTAAAATAAGATTGTATTTTTTTTACGAATTTAAAAAAAATATATAATTTATATTCAAAAATAAACTAAAAAAAATATCAGAACTATTTTTAATAATTTTGATACTATTAAATAACTAAAAAAACTACTATATTTGAATATGATTCGCTTTGTTTTAGTAATGTTTTTTTTCTCTTTTTCAACTTTTTTGAATTCTCAAAAAAATGAAGTTTTGCATTTGAAAACATTTTACTATGATGTAGATGATTTTAGCCTTACTCATGAATCTATGTTGGTTTTAGCCGAATTTGTAAATGAAGTAAAATCAAGACCTATTGAAATTATTGAAATAATAGGATATGTTGAAAAAACAGGATCACCTTCTTACAATCACATTAAATCAAAAAAAAGGATGTCTTTAATTAAAAATGCAATTGACACTTCAATCGTAATACATCAATACAATCCAATTAACATAGATTATCCTCCAGCATTTTTATACTCTTATTCAGATGGTTACAACTGGAGAAGAGTAGATATAAAATATAAATATAAAGATCCTTTAATAATATTGAACAACTCAAAACCTATTAAAAAATCCATTAATAATCAAGAAAAAACTGCAATAAATCAATTTGAAAACAACATTAAAGATCCAGAACAAGATACCGTTAAATACATACAAGTTGCAAAAAAATATGACTTAGAAAATAACAATTTAAATAATTTAAGAAAAGATTTAGATAAGGATTCATTGATTGAAAAAAAGGATTTCATTTTAGAAAATATTGAAAAAGATATTGATGTCAAAAACATTACAAAAAATCAAGACTCAACTAATTATTCACAACGAAATATAAATACTAGATCGTCTAGAAATAATGACACTTTGAATAGAAACTTAAAACCAATAGAAATAAAAGAAAATTCACCTAAAATTTTAGCTAATAAAAAGGATATCAGTAAAGATTCACTTTTAAAAATTGAAAAAAACAAAGAAATATATAATCCTGAAAATAGTGAACCAGAATTAATAAATACTCCTAAAATTAAAGTCAATAAAGAACCTTCAATAAAAGAAATTAAAATAAAATCAGAAAAATTATATGAGGAAACAGGAGAAGTTTTTATTGAAGGTAAAACCCAAGATCAGATTGATCAAATTATCGTTCACGAAAAATCGTCTTCATCTAACCCTTTAAAAACAAATCATCCAGATCTAGGAATGAGACTATCTAAAATTAGAGTTAGCGATTTAGATAAGACGATTGTATTGCTAAATATGAATCTAGAATTTGAAGGTGATGAGCCGATTATAATTCCTTCTTCTCTTCAAGAGATGGATGATCTAGTTAATTTTCTTATAAAGAATAAATCTGTTGATGTTTTTTTACGAGGACATGTTTGTTGTGGAGATGAAATGCCATTAAGTAAAAAAAGAGCTAAACATGTTTATAGTGAATTAATTCGTAGAGGAATTTCAGAAGACAGATTAAGATATCAAGGTTATAGTAATAAACTACTTTTAATTGATCCTGAATTAACAGAATTAGATCGTAAAAAGAATAGACGTGTCGATATTATTTTTTCAAAAAGTAAAACTAGAAGTGAAAACTATGAAATTGATCCTGTAATTACTATAAAAGATTCTGTTGAAACTTTGGTTGATTCACCTTTTATTATTGAAGAAAAAAATAGCACTGTTGAAATTGAAGAAAATCAAAATGGAGAGCTAAATACAATCGGTAAAACACAAGATCAAATAGATAAAATGCTAGTAAGAGAAAAATCTAGAACTAAAGCATCTTCGAAAATAAATAATCTTGATATGTTTCAGAAATTAGAGAGGATTAGCATTTCAAAATTAGACACCTCTGTCGTTTTAGTGATTATGGGTATTGAATTTAATGGAGTTGATCCGATTATAAATGAAATTTCAACTAAAGAAATGAATGATTTATTTAATTTTCTTAACCAGAATAAACAAATTCATGCATTTATTAGAGGTCACGTTTGTTGCGGAAATGATTTAAAATTAAGTAAAAAACGAGCAAAATACGTCTATTCACAGTTAATTAGTAGGGGTATTTCATCAGATCGATTAAGATATCAGGGATTTAGTAATACACTTTTATTAGTAAGTCCTGAAAAAAATGATATTGACAGAGCTAAAAATAGACGTGTTGATATTATTTTTTCCATAAAAAAATAATATCAACTGCAAATCACATCAAACTATTCCATTCGATTTGTGTTGACTTTTGATACGTTTCTCCTTCTAGATTTAACATATCATTAATTTTCAAAATATCTGGATACTGTGTAACACTAAAAACATATTTTATTTTTCTTGATCCAATTACTTGAATTTCTTCAAAATTTCTAGAGTCAATAATTTTATAAAATGCTTTTTCATTAACTAATTTTCGATATTGAGGAAAGAAATTATCTTTGTCTAACATAGAACGAAAATAGTAATTTTATATACTATATTATTTAAATTTAAGTAAAATGACTAAAAAAGAAAGAGGTGAATTCATAATCAATGAACTTGAAAAACTTTACCCTGAAACACCTGTTCCTTTAGACCATACTGATACTTACACATTATTGATATCTGTATTATTATCTGCGCAATGCACAGACATAATGGTAAATAGAGTAACACCTACTCTATTTAAAGCTGCTAATAATCCTTTTGATATGATAAAATTAACTCCCGATGAAATCAGAGAAATAATTAGACCATGTGGCTTATCTCCTCGAAAATCTCATGCAATTTATAATTTATCACACATTTTAATTGATAAATATCAAGGAGAAGTTCCAAATAATATGAGTTTATTAGAAGAATTACCAGGTGTTGGGCACAAAACAGCATCCGTAGTCGTATCACAAGCTTTTGGAGTTCCTGCATTCCCCGTTGATACTCATATACATCGATTATTAACAAGATGGGGAGTTACAAATGGTAAAAATGTTATCCAAACTGAAAAAGATGCGAAAAAATTATTTCCCAAAGATTTATGGAATAAACTTCATTTACAAATAATTTTTTACGGGAGAGAATATTCACCAGCAAGAAATCCAAAAGCAGAAATAGATTTTATCACGAAAAAAATTGGAACGAAAAAAGCAATAGAAGAATTAAAATGATTTAACAAATTATTTTTCAATTTTTTGGTAAGAAGTAACAATACCCTTAATCAAAGCTGAACTAAAACCACTATGCTCCATTTCATTTAATCCGACGATAGTACATCCTTTAGGAGTTGTAACTTTATCGATTTCTTCTTCAGGATGACTGCCATTTCGAATAATTAATTCAGCTGCACCTTTTACTGTTTGACTTACAATTTTAGTTGCTGTTTTAGCATCGAAACCAATTTCAATACCACCTTGAATCATTGCCCGCATAAACCTTAAGACGTATGCAATTCCACATGCCCCTAAAACAGTAGCGGACTCCATTAACGTTTCTTCAATTACTACTGTTTGACCTACACTATTGAATATTTCTTTAACTTCCTCTTCCCTATTTAGTTTGTCTGAACTAATTGAAATGGCTGTCATTGATTCATTTACAGACGACCCCGTATTAGGCATAGCTCTAAATATATCCATTTTATCAATGAAGCATTTTTCCATATCTGAGATCGTAATTCCTGTAGCTACTGAAACGATGGTATGCTTTTCAGAGTTGAATAAATTTGCATTTTCAGTCAAAAAAGGAATAACATTATAAGGCTTTAAAGCAATTATAATAATTGAACATTCTTTAATTACTAATTGATTATCTGATGTAAAAAAAGTAACTTGATCTTCATTTTTTTTTAACGAAGAAATATTTCTTTTTGAACCATAAATAATTGTATCAGGGTTGTTTTTACGTATTCCATCAATAAGAGATAATCCTAAATTACCACAACCAATAACACCAATTTTTTGCATTTTAATTTATTTTTGAGTAAAATTAATCTATAAAGGCTATAAAACAGAATTTTTCAACTATTTAAATCTTAAATTCGTATCAAATTAAATGATTTTATGAAAAATATATTAATTATAGTTTTATTTTTTACACTCTCCTTCAATGCTCATACACATGAGTATTATTTTGCTTTTTCAGAAGTCGAATATAATTCTACAAATAAATGTTTAGAAATAACTTTAAATGTATCAACTCACGATATTGAACATTGGATAAATGAAAAAGGACTAAAAATAAAAGAATTAGAAAATCATTATAGTGATTCTTTGATGCGAATTAAAATTTCAAATTTAATCTTAATTGGATTTAACGTCAGTAATAATCATTCCGATATAAAATTGAATTTAGTTGATTATGAAGTTAAAAAAAACGGTATTACTTCTTTTTATTTTACCAGTCCCAAATTTGAAATCATTTCACCCTTAATTATTAGATTCGATCTCTTGATGGACAAAATTACGCAACAACAAAATAAATTAACCTTTATTAAAAAAGACAAAAAAGAAACTTATATCTATTCTACAGCAAAACGTGAAAATAATATTGAAATTTAATATCTAATAATTATGAATAAGTATTTTTTATTTTTTTTTCTAACTCCATTATCAATTTTTTCTCAGAGCAAATTTGCTCAATTAGAACAATTACTTCCTACTCCGAATGAATACAGGAATGCTTCTGGGGCTCCTGGATATAACTATTACCAACAAAAAGCTGATTATAAAATAAACGTTTCGATTGATGAAAATACCCAAATCTTAAAAGGAGAAGAAACGATTACTTATACCAACAATTCTCCAGATCAATTGAATTTTTTATGGTTGCAATTAGATCAAAATATTTTTTCGCAAGATTCTGATAAAAAGTCTATAAATATTGAAAATATGAAAGATTTTGAAAGTGAAAAAGATATTAAAAAACATGATTTTTATTATGATGGTGGATTTAATATAGAAGATATAAAATCTTTAAAAGGTGAAAAAATGCGATTTTCAATCAATAAAACAATGATGAGGATAGATTTAGAAAAACCACTTTTAAAAGGTTCTAAAATTAGTTTTCAAATAAAATGGAACTATTTAATTAATAATCGAATGGAAGTTGGCGGACGTTCAGGGTATGAATATTGCGCTACAGATAAAAATTATATTTTCACGATTGCGCAATGGTTTCCTAGAATGTGTGTATACAACGATATTACAGGTTGGCAAAATAAACAATTTTTAGGTTCTGGAGAATTTACATTGCCATTTGGAGACTATGAAGTTCAAATCACAGTACCTTCCGATCATTTGGTTGCAGCCACGGGCGAGATTCAAAACCAAAAAAAGGTATTAACACCAATTCAAATCTCTAGATTAAAAACAGCTAAAAATTCAAATTCACCTATTTTTATAACTACTCCAGAAGAAGCATTAGCGAATGAAAAAAGTAAGAGTTCAGAAACTAAAACGTGGAATTTTAAAGCTGAAAATGTAAGAGATTTTGCTTTCGCTAGTTCTCGGAAATTTATATGGGATGTTCAAAGTGTACACTTTTCCAAACGAAATGTTTTAGCGATGTCCTTTTACCCTAAAGAAGGAAATCCTTTATGGGAAAGATATTCTACAAAATTAGTCGCTCATACTTTAAAAACATATTCAAAATACACCGTTGAATACCCCTACCCTGTAGCTATTTCAGTACACTCAAAATCAATTGGAATGGAATATCCGATGATTAGTTTCAATGGTGGTCGACCAAATGATGACGGTACATATTCAGAATCAACCAAATATTCAATGTGGGGAGTTGTTATTCATGAAGTTGGTCATAATTTTTTTCCAATGATTATCAATTCTGATGAAAGACAATGGTCTTGGATGGATGAAGGTTTAAACACATTTGTTCAATATCTAACCGAACAAGAATGGGAACGAGATTTTCCTTCAAAAAGAGGACCTGCGCCAATGATTACAGATTACATGCGAGGAGATAAAGAAAAAATGACTCCCACAATGACAAATTCTGAATCTATTTTACAATTTGGAAACAATGCCTATGCTAAACCAGCTGCAGCATTAAATATATTGAGAGAAACTATTTTAGGAAGAGAACTTTTTGATTACGCCTTTAAAATATACTGTGAAAGATGGAAATTTAAACACCCAACCCCTGCTGATTTCTTTAGAACAATAGAAGATGTTTCAGCTGTAGATTTAGATTGGTTTTGGAGAGGTTGGTTTTATTCAACAGAAAATGTAGATATCGCTTTGTCTGGAGTTAAAGCATACCAATATATAGGTGATAAAATGAATGAAATAACTATAAATAGAGATACCAGTATTCATTTTAATAGAACTTACATTTCTGAAATAATTAATAAAAAATCTATCCTAAATACAGTAAATGAATTGGATAAAACTATTGATGATCTATATACTAAAGACTTAAAAAATCAAGATATTATTCATCAAAATAATGAGTTAAGTCAAACTAAAAAAGATTGCAAAATCGCAAATAATAAATATTACTACGAGGTTTCTTTTGAAAATATAGGCGGTTTGGTTTCTCCCTTGATCATAAAGGTTATTTTCAAAGATTCTTCATCTGAGTTGATAAGAATTCCAGCAGAAATCTGGGTACACGGAGATAGTGTTGTATCAAAAGTATTCATCTTAAATAAAGAAGTAAATGAATTTATCTTGGATCCTTTTTTAGAAACTGCTGATACAAATCTGAACAACAATTCATGGCCTTTAAAAATTGAATTAACACAATTTCAAGAGTTTCAAAAAAGGAAAAACACAAAATAATAAAATAGAATGAAATATAATTTATCCGAAATAACAGACTTAATAAAAAACAGAAGAACTATTTACCCTGAACAATTTAGCGATAGAAAAGTTCATAAAGAACAAATTGAATTACTTTTAAACAATGCTCAATGGGCTCCAACTCATGGGAACACACAACCTTGGAGATTTAAAGTATTCACAGAAGGAGGATTGCAAAAGCTTAGTGATTTTTTAGCTAAAACATATCTAGAATTAACTCCTAAAGAAAATCAAGATGATTTAAAATTTGCAAAACTAATAACTAGACCATTAAAATCGTCTGTCGTAATAGCCGTTTGTATGGAGAGACAAAAGGAAGAAAAAATATTGGAAATCGAAGAAATTGAAGCGGTAGCTTGTGCTATCCAAAACATACATTTATCTTGTACTGCTTATGGATTAGGTGGTTTTTGGGCAACACCGAAATTGATCTACAACGAAAAAACTAATGAATTTTTAAACTTAGCAAAAAAAGACAAATGCCTTGGATTGTTCTATATTGGTTACCCTTCTATAGATTGGCCTTCAGCGCACAGAAAACCTTTAGAATATTCTACTGAATGGATTACTCAATAAATGTTTCTATTAAATAAATTACGAATATCGTTAATAATTTATTTTGTTTATTTACGTTATGAAAAACATGAAACAAATATTAATATTTCTTTTTTCACTTAGTTCAACACTGTTTTTTTCTCAAAGAGAGAAATTCCCCTCCTATTTTGGTGTTCAATTTAGACCATTATTTCCAACTTCAATGGGAGGAAGTAAATCTCTGGATTTAAAAGGTGAAAATTACATTTTTCATTTAAATCAAACAACAGGGTATTCCTTTGGAGGCACGGTTAGAAAAGGAATAACTAAATTAATTGCTTTCGAATCGGGATTAAATTACACACAACGGAATTTTAATTTAGCAATGTCTTTATCAGACACTAATGTTTCCGCTACAGACACTTGGTCTTTCATTAGTTATGAAATCCCTTTAAACGCTTTGATTTACATACAAATGAGTCAGGAAATTTTCATGAATTCATCCATGGGACTGGCTTTAAGATTTTCACCAACAGATATAAAAAAGATAACAGAAACAGGCGGACCTAATTCATTTACTAATTATGGTTTTTATTCTAATAAAATAGGTTTAAACTTGAATGCAAATGTTGGCTTTGAATACCGAACTAAAAAATCCGGATTTTTCTATTTTGGAGGATCAATATGTGTCCCATTTAAACATATTTTAAATTTAGAAACAATACACTCAGTAACTAAAAAAACACATAACACAAGGTTATATGGTGATATAGCAGGTAATTATATTGCTCTTGATGTTAAGTATTTTTTTCCTTTAATACATAAAAAAGGAGAGCAACCATTAAAAGGACCTATAGATTAAATAAAATGGAAATAACCAAAATAGTAGAAAAATTAAACTTAATTCCTCATCCAGAAGGAGGATTTTACTCAGAAACTTATCGTTCTGAAATTTCTATACCCGGTATAGATAGACAACTGATGACGTCGATATATTTTCTTTTAACAGCTGATAATGTTTCCAAGTTTCATCGAATAAAAAGTGATGAACTTTGGTTTTTTCATTCAGGAAGCCCTTTAATAGTTCATACACTTGACAAGAAAGGTCATACACAAACAATTATTGGAAACGATATTTCAAATAATGAAAATCCACAATTCTTAGTTAAGAAGGATACCATATTTGGATCTTCGATTTCATCAAGTAACAATTATTCACTAGTCTCTTGTGTAGTATCTCCAGGTTTTGATTTTAAAGACTTTGAATTATTTTCATATGCTGAATTAATTGAATTATATCCAAATAATCAGGAAATAATATTAAAGTTAACTTAAACAAACAACACCTAACCACTTTTAAATCAACACCAAAAGTATATTTATTCTAATTAGTTTAAATTCTTTAAAGCAGGAGTTCTTTTGCTTTAATCTAATTTGATTATATTTGGATTATGAAGTTTGTATATCCTGAATTTCTTTGGGCTTTTGGTGTTTTAATAATACCTATTATTATTCATTTATTCAATTTTAGAAAATATAAAATTCTGTATTTTTCTAGTTTAAAGTTTATTCAATTTATTGATAAACAAACAAGATCTACCCAAAAGTTAAAGCACTTATTAGTATTAATTTCTAGAATTTTAGCATTTTCATTTATTGTTATTGCTTTTTCACAACCTTTTATACCGGCATCAAACGAAACCTCAAAAGGAGGTAAACCGGTACTTGCAATTTACATCGATAATTCTTTCTCTATGTCTATGAAAGGTACGGAAGGTGAATTAATTTCAGAAGCTAGAGAAATGGCAAGAAAAATGATCACAGATGCAAGTCTAGATACACGATTCTTGCTTGTGACAAATGAAATGAATGGAATTGAACAACACTTAACGTCCAAAATAGATGCCTTAGAAAGATTAGATAAAATTGAAATAAGTCCAATTGTAAGGAATATTTCAGATATAATTGAATGGGAGAAAAATGCATTAAAAAGAGAACATGAAACAAATAAGAAAATAGGAGTTCAGCAGTTTGTCATTCTGTCAGATTTTCAAAAAAATACATCTGATTTAACTAAATTAAAATCTGATCAAACATCATTTTATTATCCTGTAAAACTTATTCCGCAAGAAGAATCGAATTTACTAATTGATTCTGTATGGTTTTCTTCTCCTATACAAAAAGTAGGACAAGGTAATGAATTAAATATCCGAGTTAAAAATGTTGGAAAAAACAATATAACAAACCTTGAATTACATTTAGAAATAAACAATATTAAACGAGATGTTTTTATAGATGTTAATGCTAATGACAATTTTACATCTACCATAAGTTACACTGAGCAAAATGAAGGATACAAAAGTGGAAAAGTTAGTATTAATGATAAACAATTATATTTTGATGACGAGTACTTTTTTAGTTATTTTGTTTCCAAAAAATCTGACATTTTAATTATTAATGGAGAAAACTCAGTTAATAATATATCTCTTGTTTATAGTTTAGATAAATATTATAATGTAAGTGAAGTAGATCAAAATTCATTTAATACAAGTTTTTTAAATAATAAAGATCTGGTAATTATTAATGGTATAAATGAATTATCTTCAGGAATTACAGATGAACTATTTAATTATTCTGAAAATGGTGGTACATTAATGCTATTTCCAGGAGAAATAAACGAAACGAACATAACTAGCTGGAACGCTCTTTTAGACATTTTAAATATGCCGTTAATTGGTAATTTAATGAGTGATGGAGTTAAAATAAAAAACTTAAACTTGGACGATACTTTTTTTAAGTCGGTTTTTGAAAAAAATCCAGATAAATTAAATTTACCATCTTTAGCTAAGGCTTACAAATCAAATTTTTCAACTAAGACACAGGCAATTAGTCTAATTTCCCTTCAGAATGGAAATCCTTTATATTCGAGATCTTTAGGTAAATTAAATGTATTTTTATATTCAAGTTCTCTTATTCCTAGCTATGGAAGTTTTACTTCAAATGCTTTATTTAGTACAGTTTTATTAAGAACTGCTGAATTAAGTAAAAGAAAATATCCGATCTCACTAACATTAGGTGAAGATTCAAAATTCCCAATCTATTTTAAAGAAAATAATGAAATACCGATAAGATTAATAGGTAAAGAAGTAGATTTTATTCCAACAATTATTCAGCAAGGATCAACCTCATTTTTATCCTTAAATGGAATTGAAGCTACTGAGTCTTTAAAATCTGGAACCTATGACATTGTAAGTGAAGTTAAGGAAGGAATTATTTCTTTAAATTATAATAGAAAAGAATCTGAGATTAGTTCTTTCTCACCAAATGAAATAATAGTAAATTTTGAAAATCAAGGAATTAAACATATTAATTTCTCTGAAATAATAGAAGGAAATAGTCTAACAAAAATCGATCTTGAAAAACCATATGAATATTGGAAGTTATTTTTATTTCTAGGACTTATTTGTGTTTTTATAGAAATGGGATTATTGAAATTTTGGAAAAAATAATTTGAAGAAAATATAGAAAAATGAAAATTCTTATTAAACAAGCAATTATACTTGATTCAAAATCTACTTTTAATGGTAAAAAAGTAGATGTAATGATTCAGAATGGAATTATTACATCAATCGATTCTGAAATTAATAATCAAGATGCTAAAATTATTCAGGGTGATAATTTACATATTTCTCAAGGTTGGGTTGACTTAAAAGCTTCTTTTTGCGATCCAGGCGAAGAACATAAAGAAACAATAGAAACCGGATTGTTATCAGCTTCATTTGGAGGATATACACATGTAGCAATGCTTCCAAGTACTAATCCTGTTGTCGATGGAAAAACTCAAGTATATTATGCATTAAAAAAAGCAGAAAACGAAGTTACAACCCTTCATCCACTTGGTGCAATTACAGAAAAAATGGAAGGTCAAAATCTTTCAGAAATGTATGATATGTATCAAGCTGGTGTTCGATTATATACGGATGATTTAGTACCTGTAAATTCAGGGATAATGTATCGAGCATTACTATATAGTAAAAATTTCGGAGGCAAAATAATTGCTTTTTCAAGAGATAATTCAATGGCTGGCAATGGGATGGTAAATGAAGGTGAAGCTTCAACTAAAACAGGTTTGAAATCAGACCCTACAATAGCTGAAATAATTCAAGTTGAAAGAAACATTAGACTTTTAGAATATACAGGTGGTTCTATACATTTAACAGGTATTTCTTGTGAAGAAAGTGTCAATTTAATAAGAAATGCGAAGATAAAAGGTTTGAAAATCACTTCAGATGTTCATGCTTCTCATTTAGTTTTTAATGAAACAGCAGTTCTTGATTTTGATTCTAATTTTAAATTAATGCCCCCTTTAAGAAGGGAATCAGATAGAATAGCACTATGGAATGGTTTAAAAGACGGAACTATAGATACTATAGTTTCAGATCACAGACCATTTGATAAAGAAGAAAAAGATGTTGAATTTGACAATGCTTCTTTTGGAAATATAACTTTACAATCAGTCTTCGGATCACTTAATATTGCTCAAGAATTTGACTTAAAAACAGTTGTAGAGTCTATCTCAGTTAAATCTAGGGAAATACTTGAAATTAAATCAAATCCAATTGAATTAAATTCGTTAGCTGACATAACAGTTTTCGATCCATCTTTAAAATGGAATTTTAAAAAAGAGGATGTAATTTCATCTACTTATAATTCTCCTTTCATAAATATGGAATTAACGGGATCTGTTATTGCAATTATCAATAATAGTAATTTTGCAATAAAAGAATAACATGGCTAAGAAGAATTCATTTATTAATCAATTTTTAGAAGATAAAAAAACGATTGGTTCAATCATTCCTAGTTCTCGTTTTTTAGCTAAAAGGATGATTGAAAATGTTGATTTTAAAAAGGATAAGATTCTCGTTGAACTAGGACCTGGAACAGGTGTTTTCACATTTGAAATAATAAAAATGATGGCACCTGATGCAACATTACTTATTTTTGAATTAAATACGGTTTTTATTAGAAATTTAAGACGTATAATTAAAGATCCAAGAGTGATCTTTATTAATGACAGTGCTGAAAAAGTTGATGAATATCTGAAAAATAACAACCTTGATAAAGCAGATGTAATATTTTCATCACTGCCATTGTCTAATTTCTCAAGAGAATTAAAAGAATCTATTATTACAAATTCTTTTAATTCACTAAAAAATTACGGTAAATTTATTCAATTTCAATATTCTTTATCTTCTATCAAATTATTTCAAACAATATTTAATGAAGTCAACAAAACTTTTACTTTATTAAATTTTCCTCCTGCCTTCGTTTTTACTTGTGAAAAAATAATCGATACAAAAATTAAGTAAAATGCAAATAATACTAAGCCAACAAGAAATTGATCAGAAAATAACTCGATTAGCTCATCAGATAATCGAAAATACATTTGAAGAAAATAAACTTTTTATAGGTGGAATAAGTGGAAATGGAATTCAAATTGCAAATAAAATAAAAGCAATAATTAATAAACATTCTACTCAAGAGATTATAGTTTTTGAAATGATAGTAAATAAATCAGAACCTTGGTCTGAACCTATATTACTATCCTTACCTCAAGAAACTTTAAAGAATGGGTATATATTGTTAATTGACGATGTAATAAATTCAGGGAAAACAATGCAATACGCATTGGTTAAGCTACTTGAACAAGCTACTAAAGCTATTAAAACAGTAGCTTTAGTTGATAGGCAACATAGAAGATATCCTATAAAAGCTGATTTTGTAGGTATAAGTCTATCAACAACTTTAAAAGAAAGAGTTGAAGTTGAACTACT
>CALPSU020000002.1 GCA_943326315.2 Chryseobacterium gleum | reverse complement strand
TTATTATGGTAAAACCGCTGATATTTCAGGAACTTATTTTTCTTTTCAGACTTTTCAAAAAATTGGATTTGGATTAATTAATAAAACTACAAAATCAAACTTTTCTCTTAATTATTACACCGTAGATAATTATATCGGTGGATATTTAAATAAATCGGGCTTAACCCAAACTGAAGACGGAATGAATACTTCAATGGATGCTCATGGTATTTTTAGATCGACAAAAGGAAAATCATTTATAAAAGGTATCGGTTTAGGAATAGATTTAGATTATCGTTTTTCAGTAGAAATTAATGGAAAGAATAAATCTATATTTCAAATTATAACTAAAAATATTGGCGTAGCAAATTATTATTCAGGTTTGCAAACTTATTTGGTTGATTCAACTTATAAGTACGATGGTTTTAAATTAAATCAACTATACGGTGATAATAGTATTTTTAAAGATTCAATTGTTTTATTAGATACTTTAAATATTCAAAAAACAATTGAAAAGAAAACAATGATATTACCTGGTTTTTTACAATTTGGAAAAATAGTAAACGAAAATCATAGTGGTAAATGGCAATCTTTTTTTGGTATTAGAGTGTATCCTTCTTTAGCTTATACTCCGATGTTATATGGTGGAGCACATTTTTCAGCTACTAAAAATATTGATCTAGGTTCACAAGTGTCTATTGGAGGATTCTCAAATTTAAAAATTGGACTCTATTCAAGTTTTAAAATAAATAAGTGGTCTATAGGTATTGCTTCGCAAGATCTTTATGGCGCAATTTCAAAAAAAGGTTTTGGTCAATCGTTGTTATTTAGAGTAAGATGTAAAATATGAAGGGGTTTATTAAATATCAATTCTTACTGTTAATCTTGATTCTCTGTGTTTCTTTTATAACATTTGGCCAGACTGATTTTTATAAAATTTACACCAATAATGGAACTGATTTTGGCGAAGGAATTGTTCAGTTAGAAGATAGTAGTTATGTAATTACAGGATGTTCTAGTAGCTTTAAAGATGGACCTTCTCAAGCTTTTTTATTAAAAATTGATAGTTTAGGAAATCGGATTTGGTCAAAAGATTATGGTGGATTAGAATCTGAAGGAGGAAGAAGGGTTATGTATAAAAAGAATGTAGGTTTTTACATTGCTGGATATACAAATTCAATTGGAAATGGAGGATTCGATAATTATCTGGTTAAGACGGATGAATCTGGAAACTTTTTATGGCAAAAAAGCTACGGAGGATCAGGTTGGGAAAAAGTAAATGATGCTGTATTATTAGCTGATACTAGTATAATTATGGTTGGTCAAACTAATTCTGGTACTGCTGGAAACAATGATATTTATATTGTTAAAACGGATAAAAATGGCGACACTCTATGGACGAAAAGAATGGGCGGTTTAGGAGAAGATTTAGCCACAAGTATTCGGATATTAAATGGTTCTACAGTTATTATTGGAGGAGAGATTTATGTTTCTGATTCATTGAAACAAAAGGCTTATTTAGTATGTTTAAATGTGAATGGAACTATTCAGTGGGAACATTATTATGGAAACGATGGAGATTATAAGATAAATGATCTATGTATCGTAGGCACTGAAATTAATATAATTGGGTATCGAAAAAATAAAATACCAAACGATTATGATGGATATTCAGCAAAAGTTGGTATAACAGGAAATTTTATTTATGAATTTGCTTATTCATCTCCTAACATGGAATCGTACGAACAAATATCTCAATACTTAACGGTTGATAAATTATTCATTGCTTATAATCAAATAAATTCAGGGACTTATTCGGGAGGTAAAGATTTATATTTGGGCCGTTTTAGAGGTGATTTAGTGTATGATAATCATGAATTAGGAATTTCAAGTTATGGAGATGATATTCCTGGACAAATTATTCCTACGAATGATGGAGGTGTAATCTTGGTGGGATATAATTCTAATTTTGGTGCTGGAAGTAACAATGTTTTTGTTACCAAAGTTGGTTCAAATGATGTTTATCCAAGTACTACAGGTATTCCTTTCCCAAATAGTTTGGTTAAAATTGAAGAGATATTATCAAGTGATAAAGATTTGTTTTCCATTTATCCAAATCCAACAAATGGGGATTTTAAGATTGAATTACCTATAGGATTTGAAGGTAAATTAGAAATTCGAGATCTTTCTGGAAAATTGGTTTATGGCGAAACGGTTCATTCAGAGTCTTCTCAGAATCTTCAAATGAAATGTCAAAATATTGAAAATGGAAATTATTTTATTTCAATTATTGAAAAGGATAAACGGATTGTTACAAAAATGATTTTGTTTTTGTGAATGAATTTTGATGAATTATGGTTTGAGACGCGATGAATCGCGTCTCTAAGTTTTGAATGGTTTTACCATTCAAAACTATTTTCTCCGAACCATTTATTTTGAACCCGTAACGTTTGTTCTATTACATCTCTTACACAATGTCTTCCGCCATTAAATGGCGATTGGTAATGTGAAATATGTTTGATTTCAATACATGCATCTTGAGGGCAGGTTGCAACACCTACTTGCTTCATAACTTCATAGTCTGGAATGTCATCTCCCATATACAGGGCTTGTTCGTCTGTGAATTTGTATTTTTCTTTTAGTTTATTGTAAACATTAATTTTATTGAACGAGGAAAGACAAACTTCCGTAACTCCAACCTCCATTAATCGATCTTTTACTTCTTCTGATTGTCCACCAGTAATAACTAAAATACGATATCCATTTTTAGAGGCATATTGAAGGGCATAAGCGTCCCTAGAATTTAGTATCCTAACCATGTCTCCATTGAAGATTATTATATCACCATTAGTTAAAACTCCATCTATATCAAAAATAAGAGTTGTTACTTTGTTTAATCGTTCTTTGTAGCTTATCATGATTTTATTTTTTTTGAGTACGTGTTAACAATACTTTCAGATAATAATTGGTATATTTTTTTTGAATCTCCATCTAACATTGAAAGATGCTCCTCTATTATTGATTGATCGTTTCTTCTTGCAGGTCCAGTTTGTGAATTTTCAGGTGAAGCTTCTATTATTTTATTAGTAGTTTCTTTTATTAATGGTATTAAATGTTGCCAATTTAGGTTGTTTTTATCAGAATATTCTTTCGCTAAATAAGCCAAATGATTTGTAAAATTATTAACAAATATTGCTGAAATATGGAGTTTCTTCCTTTCGATTGAGGATGCATAAGAAACTTGAGAGCTAATTGTAGTTCCTAATTCAAACAATTGTTGACCAAATTCTATATTGGTAGCCTCAATAAAAAAAGGAATAGAAGAAGTGTCGAGTTCACTATTTTTTGAAAAAGTTTGAAGAGGGTAGAAGACCCCATAATTTTTTCTATTTAAAATTGAATTTAATTCAACACTACCGGAAGTATAAGCTACTTTTAAATGTGGTGGGATTTGAGATTCAATTTCAGAAATAGAATCGTCATTAGAGCATATTAGAACTAAATCACAAACTGGAAGGGATGATAAGTCCTCAATAAAAGGGCAGTTTAATTCAGTTGACAATTTTATTGCAGAAACTTTATTTTTACTAATAATTCCTTTTATTTCAATCTTTTTTATAAGAGCTCTAGATAGATGTGAGGCAACATTACCAGCGCCAATTATTACTAAATTTTCAATTTTATTAATCATATTTAAAGATTTAGGATCAAAATATAACGAATCTATGCATGATATTAGATTGATTTAATTTGTTTTTTAATCGTATGAAATAAAGTCCATTTTTTAAATTTTCAATATTTATTTTCAGAGTAGATAGATTTTTAGTTAAGATAAATTCTGATTGAACAAAGTTCCCATACTGATCAAAAATTTCAATTTCTTCATCCTCTGAATTTTCGGTATTTACATTTACATATAAAATATTTTTAGTTGGGTTTGGATATAAGTTTATTATTCCAAATTTATCACTTGTTTTTCTAAGTGAAATAATATCGAATTTATGTTTTTCACCATTAATGTCAACTTGAATTAATCTATAATAAACTAAATTTGTTAAATTATTTTTATCAATGAAGTTATATGTTTTTATTTCATTTGTAGTACCATTTCCTGAAACGTGACCTACCGTTTCAAAGGTAATGCCATCATTAGATTTTTCTATGATAAAATAGTCATTATTTTTTTCAGTGAGTGTTTCCCAATATAATATATTATCATTTTCTTCAGTTTTTCCATAAAAGGAATTAAGCTCTATCGAAAGAGTTGTTAGAATTCCTGTCGCAGTCCAACCTGTTACTGTAAAATCGCATTGGTCTCCTGCATACCCATCTACCATTAAAATATATGTTTGGTTAATTGTTAATCCAGTTGCCGTTACTGTTCCAAGCGTTGTACTATTTCCTGGATTGTAATAGTTTGATTTAGAAGTGAATGCAGTGCAGCATGAGGAGGAATTATTTGTAACTGCAAAAACTTGTGCTTGTATTCCCTTATTATTTAAACAATTTGATACTGAAGAAAAGTTAAAAGTTTCTGTAGTGCTTGATGCTGTGAATTGATACCATGAATTATTATCTATGGTTGTAACTCCGCCACCACAAAATATACTACTTATATTTCCAGGGCGATCAGGAGTGTATGTAGAAGATGTACTACTTGACCAATTGCCAGAACCTTTAAATAGTTGTGCTGGATTACTACAATAATCATTAGTTTGGTCATTACCGCACGCATTTAATTCTGAAGCACATATTTGAAAAGAACCGTTGTTATTATTTCCATTTTCCCAAAACCGAATATATACAGTTGAGCCTACAGGTCTTGTTGAGATATTTATAAAAGGCATATTGCCTGAGTTGGCACTACTTGCATCATCGCACGATATTAATGTTAATGAATTACATGTCCCATAATAGATTGCCATTCCCCCATCCGTAATTGTACTCGATTTTGAATTTATTCCGAGAGAACCCGATGCGGGTATTACAGCAGTATACCAGACATCACCTCCTAAGTAATTTGCGCAGCCAGGAGCTGTAACACCACTTGTAGCTGTTGCTGCTGTATTTGTATAGGATTTATAATTACAACTTGTATTAACTGTTAAAGCAGTTGCTGAACAAGGATCGTCATTCGAGGGTGGAGGAGGAGTTTGATATGCACAAATAGTTCCAGACATCGTTTTATTTGAAGTGCCTGATTTTCTGTGTAGTTGTATGTAATAGGTTGTACCGATTGTTGTGTTAAAAATAATTGAAGCTTTTGTTCCTGAAGTAACATAGCTACATGCTAATTCTCCAGAAGTACAACTTGAAAACGCAGCTAATTCCATGCTGTAAGAGGAAGGTGTTGCCTCTATAGTTGTAGATGTTGATGTTGCTGAGATAGTATACCAACCATCTTCTAAATCTGTACCTGCAGTTCCACAACTTGCATTTATTAATCCAGTATTTGAAAATGAAGAAGAAACAGAAAAATTTTGGGAAGAACAACTCGAATTAACAGGCAAATTAGTAGCTCCTGAACAAGCATCTGATTGAGCATTTAAAATTAGATTTTGAAATACTATCAAAAAAAATATTATTGGTTTAAATAACTTCATCAGATTAAGTTACTTTTTAATTAAACGATAATTTTTGTAGTAATTTTATTAACTTTTTAACTTTCTAAATTAAACCAAAAAGTACAATCTAAATCACTATTAAAATTAATTTGTATTTTTAATAACCTCATTATTCATTAATTTTTAAAGATAAATAAAAATATATGAATATTAAAAAAAATACCCTCCAATTAGTATTGAAGGGTATAAAATTATTTAATTTCTATCCGTGACATTGTTTGAATTTCTTGCCACTTCCACAAGGGCAAAGATCATTTCTTCCCACTTTTGGTTCAGCAATTACAGGTTGTTGTTTCTCTATTTGTTGATGAGAACTTTGCATAGCTTGATCATATCCTTCACTCCCTTGAAATTGAGGCGCCCTAGTAGCTGAAGTATTTGAAGCTCCTGCACCTATTTTTGCTTTAGAATAATTGTCTTGATGTGAAATAGCTTTATTTGTACTTTCAATTTCTTCTTCGTACGGTATATCAATTTTCATTAAAAATTCAGTTGTTTCTGTATTTAAACGTTGCAACATATTTTTAAATAAATCAAACGATTCTAATTTATATACTAATAAAGGATCTTTTTGTTCGTATTGAGCATTGTTAACAGCAGAACGAAGATCATCCATTTCACGTAAATGTTCTTTCCATTCATTATCAATCATACCTAAAGTAATGTTTTTTTCATATTCTTTAGAAATGTCTTTCCCTTCAGATTTATATGCTGATTCTAGATCCAATTCCATTTTAATTTCACGTTTCCCATCAGATAATGGAAATACGATATTTTTAAATTGGCCAGGCATAGTTTCATACACATGTTTTACTTGAGGGAAAACACGAGAGGCAATTTTTTCATTTTTACGAATATAATGGGCACATACTTCATCGTAAATTTTTTCTGTCAATTGCTTTTTATCTATAGATTTATATTCATCTGCACCTACTGGAGATTGAACATTTAAAATTCTTAATAAATCCATTTCGAAATCTTCGAATCCACTTCCGCCTCCATGTTGAGAAACGATAGATTCTGAAATATCGTAAAACATATTATCGGTATCTAAATCTAAACGATCTCCGAAAAGTGCATTGTGACGTTTTTTGTAGATTGCTTTACGTTGAGCATTCATTACATCATCGTATTCTAGCAATCTTTTACGCATTCCAAAATTATTCTCTTCTACTTTCTTCTGAGCTCTTTCAATAGATTTAGAAACCATTCCGTGGGTAATTACTTCCCCTTCTTTAAGTCCCATTCTATCCATTAATTTCGCAATTCTTTCAGATCCAAATTTACGCATCAAATCATCTTCTAAACAAACGAAGAATTGAGATGATCCTGGATCTCCTTGACGACCAGCACGACCTCTTAATTGGCGGTCAACTCGGCGAGAATCATGACGTTCAGTACCAATAATAGCTAAACCTCCTTTTTCTTTTACTCCTTCCCCTAATTTTATATCCGTTCCACGTCCAGCCATATTAGTAGCAATAGTCACAGCACCAGATTTACCAGCATCAGCAACAATTTCAGCTTCCTGTTGGTGATATTTTGCATTCAATACTTTATGAGTAACTCCTTTAGATTTAAGCATATTACTTAAATATTCTGAAATTTCAACGGTAGTTGTACCAACTAAAACTGGTCTACCTTCTTCAACTAATTTCTCTACTTCTTCAATAACAGCATTGAATTTTTCTCTTGCTGATTTGTATACGAAATCGTTATGATCTTTTCTTATTATGCCTCGGTTTGAAGGGATTACTATAACGTCTAATTCGTATATGTCCCAAAATTCTTTCGCTTCTGTTTCCGCTGTTCCAGTCATACCACATAATTTATGGTACATTCTGAAATAATTTTGAAGTGTTATTGTAGCGTAAGTTTGTGTTGCGTCTTCAACAGTTACGTTTTCTTTCGCTTCAATCGCTTGGTGTAATCCGTCTGAATATCGACGACCTTCCATTACACGTCCTGTTTGCTCATCAACTAATTTAATTTTACCATCTAAAATGATATATTCAACTTCTTTTTCAAATAAAGAATATGCTTTTAATAATTGAGAAACAGAATGAATTCTTTCCGATTTTATACTGTAATCACGTATTAAGTTATCTTTTCCTTCAAGGAAATCTTCTTTTGCTAAATTTTGTTTTTGAAGATTCGCGATTTCAAGACCGATATCTGGCATGATAAAGAAATCTTGGTCGTCTTTACCTGAAATTAATTCAATTCCTTTTTCTGTAAGTTCAATTGTATTGTCTTTCTCGTTAATCACAAAGAAAAGCTCACAATCTACTTTTTTCATGTGTTTATTTTGATCTTGCATGTAGAAATTTTCTACTTTTTGCAATTGAGCTCTCATTCCTGGCTCAGAAAGAAACTTAATTAGATCTTTGTTTTTTGGTAAACCACGGTGCGCTCTTAATAATGCTATACCACCATCTTCCAACATTTGTTTAGCATCTTTTTTATCGTCATTCGGAGTATTAATAACGGTAAGAAGTCTTTTAGCATCTGCTAAACATTGATTTACATATTGACGTTGAGCAGAAACAACTGTTTCAACTCTTGGTTTCAATTGATGAAATTCGTGCTCGTCTCCTCTTGGAGTTGGACCTGAAATAATCAATGGTGTTCTAGCATCATCAATTAAAACAGAATCGACTTCATCGACAATTGCATAATGGTGTTTTTGTTGAACCAAGTCATCGATACTTCCTGCCATGTTGTCACGTAGGTAATCGAAACCGAATTCATTATTAGTTCCAAAAGTAATATCCGCTAAATATGCTTGTTTTCTTTCAGGTGAATTAGGTCTATGTTTATCTATACAATCAACTGTTAAACCATGGAATTGATATAATGGGCCCATCCATTCAGAGTCACGTTTCGCTAAGTAGTCATTCACAGTTACTAAGTGAACACCTTTTCCAGCAAGTGCATTTAAGTATACAGGAAGTGTAGCAACTAATGTTTTCCCTTCACCTGTTTGCATTTCAGCAATATTACCTCTGTGCAAAACAGCACCTCCCATTAACTGAACATCGTAATGAGTCATTTTCCATTCAACTTCAGCTCCTGCTGCAGTCCATTTATTATGCCAGATGGTCATATCACCATCTATCGTAATACCATCTTTTTTTGCAGCTAAATCGCGGTCAAATTGTTGAGTAGTTACTAGTAATTGACCTTTTTCAGACCAACGGCGGGCAGTTTCTTTTATAACAGCAAATGCTTCTGGAAGAATATTTTCTAAAATTTCCTCTATTTTTTCATCAACAGATTTTGATAATTTGTCAATTTTCTCAAAAATAGCTTCTTTATCAAATACAACAGTTTTTGGATCGTTCGCCTTATCGTTTAAAACTTCAATTTCAGTTTCTAACTCTTTCGTCCCTTCTTTAATAAGATTTTGAAAATAAGAAGTTTTAGCACGTAATTCATCGTCTGATAAAGAGGTGAATTTTGAAGAAAACTCTAATGTTTTATCTATTATAGGTTGGTATGTTTTACGATCGTTAGCCGATTTATCCCCAAATATCTTTTTTAATAATCCCTGTATCATACTGTTTTTATTGATTTTAGAAGTCAAAAATACGGTTATTTCTGAAATTTTATATTGTTATTTACGTTTTATTTCTCGTGTTTTCATCTAAAATTGTTCCAATATGTTTTTTCTGACACTTTGACGCTTTAAATTGTAAATAGCTTTTAGTGATTAGTTGTTAGTTAAAATTCTAAAAAAAACTATCTTTGCAAAATGAAAGAAATGATACTTATACTAGATTTTGGCTCACAGTATACGCAATTGATTGCACGTCGTGTGAGAGAGTTGAATGTTTATTGTGAAATTGTTCCTTGGAATAAATGTCCAGAAATGAATGATTCTATCAAAGGAGTAATTCTTTCAGGTAGTCCATTTTCAGTGAGAGATGAGAAGGCGCCAAGCCCAAATTTAGAGGAGATAAAAGGCAAATTTCCTTTGTTAGGTTTGTGCTTTGGAGCTCAATATTTATCTCATAATTTCGGTGGGGAAGTTTTACCTTCTACAATAAGAGAATATGGAAGAGCTAATTTGACACATGTTGATCAAACGAATGTTTTGACAAAAGGAATGTCAATTGGTTCTCAGGTTTGGATGTCACATGGCGATACTGTTAAAACTATACCATCTAATTATAAAATCATTGCAAGTACTGAAGATGTTGAAATCGCAGGATATCATATCGAAGGTGAGCAAACATTTGGAATTCAATTTCATCCAGAAGTTTATCATTCTCTTGAAGGTGCTATTTTATTGAAAAATTATATAGTTGATATTTGTAAATGTAGCCAAAATTGGACACCAGATTCATTTGTAGATTCAACTGTTGCTGCATTAAAAGAAAAAATTGGATCAGATAAAGTTATATTAGGTTTATCAGGAGGAGTAGATTCATCTGTGGCAGCGGTATTATTACACAAAGCAATTGGAGATAATTTGCATTGTATTTTTGTAGATAATGGACTACTTCGTAAAAATGAATATCAATCTGTTTTAGATTCTTATAAAGGAATGGGATTAAATGTGAAAGGAGTTGATGCTTCTGAATTATTTTATTCTGAATTGAAAGGATTAACAGATCCAGAATTAAAAAGAAAGGCAATAGGAAAAGTATTTATTGATGTTTTTGATGAAGAATCTAAATTGGTTACGGATGCAAAATGGTTAGGTCAAGGTACAATTTATCCAGATGTTATTGAATCTATTTCTTTTTCTGGAGGTCCTTCACAAACAATTAAATCTCATCACAACGTTGGTGGATTACCGGATTACATGAAACTTCAGGTAGTAGAACCATTACGTTTATTATTTAAAGATGAGGTTCGAAGAGTAGGGAAATCAATGGGTATAGATCCTGCAATTTTAGGAAGACATCCATTTCCTGGCCCAGGTCTTGGAATTCGTATTTTAGGAGAAGTAACGGCTGAAAAAGTTAGAATTTTACAAGAAGTAGATTATATTTTTATTTCAGGTTTAAAAGAAGATGGCCTTTATGACGATGTTTGGCAAGCTGGAGCTATTTTCTTACCTGTTCAATCAGTTGGGGTAATGGGAGATGAGAGAACGTATGAAAATGCAGTTGCTCTTCGTGCTGTAAGTTCAACGGATGGAATGACAGCGGATTGGTGTCATTTACCGTATGAGTTTTTAGCTAAAATTTCAAATAAAATAATAAATCAGGTAAAAGGAATTAACAGAGTTACTTACGATATTAGTTCAAAACCACCAGCAACGATTGAGTGGGAATGATTTATTTTTCGTATGGACAGGGAATGCCCTGTCCCTAAGATAGGGTTCGATGATAAATTATTCAAAATTCTAAAACTTCAAAAATGAAAAACTGGACATTTGTATACTTTCTTTTCTTTTGTATGAACTCTTTTGCTCAACCAAAAGACGCCATAACTGAAGAGATTGAAGGGAAAAAATATTTTGTGCATATTGTTCAATCTGGAAATTCTTTGTGGGGAATCCATGTCTTATATAATACTCCTGTAGATGAGATAGTTTTAGCAAATCCTGGAGTAGAAAATGGCATTAAAGATGGTCAGAAAATTATAATACCTTTCCATGTTCGCTTGAAGAATCCTGAAGCGGCTTCAAATATTAAACCTTCTAATTCTACAACACATACAGTTCAAGCACAGGAAACATTGTATGGAATATCTAAAAAATATAATATTACAATTGATCAACTAAAGGAATTGAATCCAGAGGTTGAGAAGAGTATGAAAATAGGCATGGTATTAATTTTACCTACTGGAAGCATTGCATCAAATGAGGTAAAATCTACTAGAATTGTTTTTTCAGATACTATTATTGACCATGTTGTTCTGTCTCACGAAACAATGTATAGTATTTCAAAACGTTTTATGGTTCCTGTCGAAGATATTCAAGCTGTTAGTGGATTAAAAAATAATAAAATTCGACCAGGAGATGTAATAAAAATTCCAGTTAAAAATGAGAAAATTCAAAAAAATGAAATAAGAGAAGTTAAACTAATCGAACTTAAAAAGATTGATTCTACGCTACTATATTTTAAGGCAAAAGAGGAATATTCAATAGCTTTACTTTTACCATTTTTCTTAGACAAAGGAGCAGGTCATTCTGAGCATGTTTCAAGTTTAGCCACCGAATTTTATATGGGAGCTAAATTGGCAATTGACTCACTTCAAAAGATTGGGTTAAATGCAAAGTTTTATATTTTTGATTCTCAGAATGATACTAACACTATAAGTGGGATATTAAAGAAACCAGAGCTGTTGTCAATGGATATGATTATTGGTCCTTTATTCCCAGACAAAATGAAAATTGTTGCAAATTGGTGTCGAGAAAAGAATATTCGTTTTGTTTGCCCAGTTTCTTCTAATACAGAGATTTTAAAAGAGAATCCATTTGTATATGCAGCAATACCTTCTGATATTACTTTAATTGAAGGAGCTGCAAAATATTTATTAAAAAGAAATTCAAAGGAACAAATAATTTTGGTTAAGCCTTTGAGTGAAAAGGATATTTTATTATATGAACGTTTTAGAGAATCTTTTTTAACATTACCTTTCAACGGAACACGACCAAAATTGATAGAAACGACATTATTAGATTTTAAAACATATATTAAAAAAGGTGGTGACATTATCTTAATTATACCATCTACAGACGAGGCTACATCAAAAAAATTCATGAATGCATTAATCTCATCGAGTTCAAATGTAGCAGGTGACTTTACGGTGTTTGGAACAAAAGAATGGCAGAATTTTGAAGACATTAATGGCGCCTATAAAAATAAATATAAGTTTCATTTTTCGGCACCTAATGATTTTAACTATACATATGAAAATACTAAATCATTAAATAAAACATTTAGAAAAACATATAATGCTGATATGACTAAAATGTCAGTTCAAGGTTATGATGTTATGCTTTATTTTGGGATGAAGTATTTACTGAATAAAGAACCTTCATTTGGAGTGATGAGTAATTTTAATATGACTCAAAAAGGAAAGGGGAATGGTTTTGAAAACAGCAATGTATTCATTCTCCAACAACAAGATTTTGAAATTGTTAAAGTAGCTGATGCGAATGAATAAAGAGTTAATAGCCGATGAGATGAAAGCTCTTCAATCTCGTATTTGTAAGCGATTAGAAGAGATTGATGGAGTTTCTAAATTCATAGAAGACGATTGGGTTCGCGAAGAAGGAGGTGGTGGATTAACAAAAATTATTCGAAAAGGGAATTTAATTGAAAAAGGAGGAGTTGCTTTTTCAGCTGTTTATGGACCTGTTTCGGATGTAATGAAAAAACAATTGGGTTTAGAGGGGGATGAATTCTTCGCTACAGGTGTCTCAATTGTTTTACATCCTAATAATCCTCATGTTCCAATAATCCATATGAATGTAAGGTATTTTGAACTAAATGATGGAACTTTTTGGTTTGGAGGTGGAATAGATTTAACTCCTCATTATATTGTTCCAGAACAAGCAAAATTATTTCATCAAGGATTAAAATCTATATGTGATAAATACCATCCAGAATTTTATAATAAGTTTAAAAATTGGGCTGACGATTACTTTTTTATTCCTCATAGAAATGAAACTAGAGGAGTAGGTGGAATATTTTATGATCATCAAACAGCAGAGTCTGGTATCTCGAAAGAAAAGTTATTAGATTTTGCTTTAGAGTTAGGCGATAACTTTACGATACTTTATAATCAACAAGCTGAGTTAGGAAGAAATAAAACTTTCTCAGATCAAGAAATTGAATGGAGAAACTTGAGAAGAGGTAGATATGTTGAATTTAACTTAGTTAACGATAGAGGAACTAAGTTTGGATTACTTTCAGGAGGAAGGACAGAGTCTATTTTAATGAGTTTACCAGCAAATGCAAGTTGGGAATATAATTTGAAATTGGAAGATGGAAGTAGAGAAAAAATGACTTTAGATTTATTAACAAAAGACATTACTTGGCTAGAGAGATAATTTTGTATAAATATTCAATTTATATATTATTTATCAATTGGAATAGTTCATTTTAAAAGCAACCGTTCACCCCAAATGACTAGATTCATGAATCAATATTTATATGCTTTAGAGTATACTTGTTAGTTCAATTCAATTTATCTTAATTTGTACTGTTATCAAAATTTGAATAAATAGCAAGTTTATAAATTCAAGCTAGTAAGTAATAAAATTTTATTATTAAGCAGGTTTTAAATAACCAATTTCTCTCCAAAAGCTTCAAATTAAAATTTTATTTTTTCTTTATTTCTAAAATAAAATAAGTAGATACTATTTCTATTTATTTTAAGTTGAACAATTGAACTGAATTTTTTAGAAAATAATATAATGAAAAAAACATACTATAGTCCATCCGATTTAATTCTTTCCACTTTCATAAAATCAATCTATTCGATGAAATTAACTTTGCTATTAAAGCCATTTTTTTTGGTTTTGCTTTGTATATTTTCTTTTGGGAATATCTATTCTCAATCTACAGTTGGTACAGGCCAAACTTATACCACTTTGAAAGCAGCTTTTACTGCAATTAACAATGGTACTTTGACCGGTGCTGTTGTTTTACAAATCAATGCTAACTCTACCGAGACTGCTTCTGCAACTTTAAATTCAAGTGGAACAGGTGCTGCAAACTATACTTCAGTTTCGATTTATCCAACAGGAGGAACAAGGACAATTTCTTTAAATTTGAATGATGCTTTAGTTGAGTTAAAAGGAGCTGATAATGTTACTATTGATGGTCGATTAAATGGTAATGGAGCGGTTAATAGTTTAATTATCGATAATCCAAATACAGGTCAATGGGCAAATGCATTAACGCTAAGTACTGGTGCAACAAATAACATAATTCAGTACACTACTTTTAAAGGCTCTTCTTATACTTCAGCCGTTTTTCCTGCATCTCCAACTTTAGGTCAAGTAATTAATATTGGTGATTTTGCATCAGGAATCAATTCTGGAAATATTATAAGATACAATGATATTACAAAATCATCAGGCGGAACTCCGGGATATGGATTATATTCAAGTTCAAGCGCAATAACAAATAATTCCGGTACGACATTAAGTGGAAATCATTTTTATGATTTAGGTAGAGATAGTTGGGTGAGATTATATGGTAGTGGAGGTGCTACCAATGGAAACTGGGTAATTACTGGAAATTCATTTTATCAAACTAGCTCAATTTCAATTTCAACAGATTATTATAATGATATTGTTTTTCTTGAATTAGGACTTAGTAGTGATGGTGCAAATGTAAATGGAAATTATTTTGGAGGTACGGCTGCTTCTGCTGGTGGAACAAAATTTACTTTGTCTTTGTCAAGTTCAACAGCAACTAGTCAGGGATTGAGTTGTATTGAATCTACGTCTGACGGATTAATAACTATAGAGCAAAATGTATTTTCAAATTTTCAGATTGATGCGCATGTAAGTAGTCCTTTTACTTGTATATCCGCTAAAGGATCAGCTAGATATATTATTGGATCTGTTGGAAAAGGAAATGTTTTTGGCAGTCAAACTGTCGCAAGTGATATAAGTATAACTGGAGCTTTAGCAGGGCAATCACCTAATACAAAACTAATATATTATTACAGCACAAGTACTACAAGTTCTATTGCTTATAATAAATTTGCAGGAATAAATATGACTCATACCCTAGCATCAGGTACAAATTCACCTGAGTTTATGGCTATCCATATTTATAATGTTGGCGCTGCTGCAATTAATAATAATACGTTTGGAACACTTGCCGCTAATATTAAATTACAAGGAACTGCATTAGGGATTCATTACAAGGTTATAAATTGGGAAACAGATTATGATGCAATAATAAATGATAATGTTTTTCAAAATTTTGATATCAAAACAATTACTTCAGGAGGTACAACTTCCCAATGGCTTGTTTATGTAAATGGATATGGCAGCCACCAGATTTATAACAATACATTTGGAAATGCAACAGATATAGATAATATGTCTTTTAATACTTTCGATTATGCTTCTGCTATTGGGGCAATGTCTGGAGGATCGGTAAGTGCAACAAATTATAGTATTCATAATAATAGTATTCAAAATTTTACGCAACTAGGAACGGATACCTATTCAAGTTTACTTTTAATTGAAATAGGTGATTATTCTGATTTTTCTTCAACATCCGTTATTTCTGTTTATTCGAATACATTAACAAATTGTAAAACTGCTGGTACGCTAAGTTATGGTGCAGGTTCATTTACTGGGATTGGAGTGAAAACAGGATCTACTATGTCTGGTGTACCTAATATTCATGATAATGAAATCTATGCAATTACTGCTTCAGGAAATGGTTTATTGAATGGTATTCATTATGAACGTGAAGGAGGGGTTTTAATTCAAAATAATAACATTCATAATTTAACTCTTTCTTCGTCGGGAACAGCAGGAGGTATTCGTCCAATACATATTGATGAAGGTACTTCTCCTTCTGCTACAGCTGATATTCAAATCTTATCAAATACGATTAATACAATTACTTCAAACAGCACTAACACTTCAACAATAAGTGGTGCTTTTGCAGGTGTATTCTTTGATCCAGGTTCTTCTTTAACTTCAGTAGCAAAGATTACAGGAAATACAATAAATACTGTAACGATTCAAAATGCAGGTCTTGCCTATGGAATTATGATTGCTTCTGGTTCTGTTACAGCATCCGGTAATACTATTCAAAATTTTTCTGGTGTATCAAGTGCTTCAGGAGGTTCTATTTTAGCATTTTCTTTAAAAAGTATTGGTTTAGGATTTGGGGCAGCCAATGTTATTAAAATAACGGGTAATACAATACAAAATATTACAACTGCTTCAACTAATACAAGTCAAGGTGCATTTTCAGGTTTTTACAGTAACCCTTCTATTACCTTCAGTACTCCTGTTTTATTTTCAGAAAATAGTATTCAAGACATTAGTTTATCAGGTGCAGGTGTTTGTTCAGGGGCATATTTAACTGGAAATGGAAATGCAACAATACAGAAAAACTTAATTCAAAGAATGAGTGTTGTATCAAGTAGCTCAAGCGCTTGGTTAGTTGGGATTCTTATAAGTTCAACTAATCAAGCAAATGTATATAATAATATAGTATTATTAGATAATGGAATTAACTCTCCAACATTCCGTGGGATAATGGATAATTCAAATTCAACAAAAGCGGTTAATATATATCACAATACAGTTAAATTATTTGGAACGGCTACAACTGGAACAAATAATTCAAATGCTTTTGCATTTTTGGGGAGTACAGGTACACCAAATGTTAGAAATAATGTTTTCCAAAATAATAGAACAAATTCTGGTGGAACTGCAAGTCATATTGCTGTTAGATATTCAGGTGCACCTTCAGGAACATTTGATTACAACTGGATGGAAGCAAGTGGGTCTTCCGGAGCTGTATTATCAAATTGGAATGCAGTAAATAAAACAACATTAGCGGCTTTTCAAGGTGCTTCTAGTCAGGCTGCAAATTGTAAAACTGGAACAATTACGATTGATGCGACTGGACATGTAACAAATTACAATAAAAATAATGTTCAAAGTACAGGTGATAATTTACAAGCGACTGTTCCGGATGATTATTCTACATTATTAATTCGTCCAACTTGTCCATGGATGGGAGCATTTGAAGGAATTCCCTATATTCCAGTTTTTACAGTAACAATTACTCCCGTTACTCCTATTTGTTCTGGTCAAACTGCTACTTTTAATGTTTCGGTTATTGACGATTTAAGTGCTGCTTTACCTTGCTATTTAATCTATACAATTGATGGCGGAGCTGAACAAACAACTTTAACAGATGCTCTAGGATTGTTAGCAATTACAAAAGCTAATGCAACCTCCAATGTAGTTTTGGTTGTGAATGCAATTAAAATTGGAGCTTGTAGATATGATTTATCTCCAGTTCAATCCTCTACAGTTATAGTGAATTCAAGTACTTCAATTGCCTTAACATCTGCAGTAGGAACCAACGCTCAAACGGTTTGTTTAACTTCACCTATAACAAATATTACATATGCTACAATAGGTGCAACAGGTGCAACCTTCTCGGGCTTACCAACAGGAGTTATTGGGAATTGGGCTGCAAATGTTATTACTATTTCTGGAACACCTACTTCGACTTTACCCGTCATCTATAAGTATACTGTTACTTTATCTGGAGGATGTACAGCTTTAACAGCATTAGGAACAATCAACGTAATGCCGCAAACTACTTCAAATATTGCTAGTGTTACCCCATTTTGTTTAGGAGGAAATGTAACATTATCAGCAAGTGTTAATGCTCCAGTAACGATTAATTCAGCGTTTTTAAATACCTCTACAACTGCAATTCCTGATAATTTAGTTGGTGCAGGTTGGAATGGATCTACTGGTACATATGCAACATCTAATCTTACTGTTTCTGGATTACAAACAGGGTGGAGTTTATCTTCTTTAGTTTTAAATGTTTCCCATCCAAATGATCAAGATTTAATTGCTTATTTATTTAATCCTTGTAATCAAAGTATACAATTATTAAATGCAAATGGAAGTACAGGAGACAATTTTGTAAATACTACATATACTTCCACGGCTTCAACATTAATGTCGGCTGGTTCCGCTCCTTTTACTGGTAATTTTATTCCATCAGGAACAGCTTCAGCTTTTGCAACTTTTATGACGAATAGCCAAGCTTGTGCTTCTGCAAATGGAACTTGGTCAATTCGAATTGGTGATTCATTTACAGGAAATACTGGAACAATTGATAGCTGGACTTTAAATTTCAATAATCCAATCGCAACAACATACACTTGGTCACCAACAGCGGATATGACAGCTGGTTCATCCACATTAACTCCAACCTTAACTCCAGTAGCCGCAGGAACAACTTCATACACTTTTACTACCACTAATGCATTCAGTTGTTCTAATACTTCAACGGTTAATGTTCAAACCCTTCCATTACCAACCGTTCCTGCAATTACTGGAACAACAAATGTATGTATGGGAGCTACTACTACTTTAGCAAATGCTACTACTGGTGGTGTTTGGTCAAGTGCTTCAACAGGTGTTGCTACTATTAATGCTTTAACAGGTGTTGTTACTCCAGTATCTGCGGGAACAAGTCTGATTAGTTATGCAGTAACTTCAGGTGGGTGTACAAAAACTGTCACAACAACCGTTACAGTATACTCTTTACCAATAGTAGGAGCAATTACAGGAACGTTATCCGTTTGTCCAGCTTCTTCAACTACTTTAGGTAACAGTACTTCAGGAGGTGTTTGGAATAGTGCTTCAACAGGAATTGCTTCAGTTAATTCTTCCTCAGGAGTAGTTTTAGGTATAACAAATGGTACAAGCTTAATTAATTATGTTGTTACTGTTCTAGGATGTTCAACAACAGTTTCTGCTACAGTTACAGTCTTACCTATTAATTCAGTTTCATTAACTTCTGCAGCTGGTACTGATTTACAAACGATTTGTGTGAATACTCCAATAACAACTATTACGTATTCAACAATTGGGGCAACTGGTGCTAGTGTATCTGGTTTGCCTTTAGGTTTTACAAGTGGTTGGAATGCAAATGTATTTACAATTACTGGTACACCGACTGTTGCAGGATCTTACCCATATATCGTAACATTAACAGGAGGTTGCGGAACAATAACGACTGGAGGAACAATTAATGTAACGGCATTAAATACTATCGTTTTAACATCCGCAGGAGGAACTAACAATCAAACCAAATGTATCAATACTTCAATAACTGATATTGCCTATTCAACTACTGGAGTTCTTGGAGCTACGGATTCAGGTTTACCTTCTGGTGTTTCAGGATCTTGGTCTGGAAATGTATATACGATTACTGGCTCTCCTTCTGTTTCAGTTGGATCACCATATACTTATATTGTTACTTTAACTGGAGGTTGTGGAAATATCACAGCAACAGGTACTATTACCGTTACACCTAATAACACGTTCAGTTTAACTTCAGCCGCAGGAACAGACAATCAAACAAAATGTATCAATACTTTAATAACACCTATTACTTATTCAACAACTGGAGCTATTGGTGGAAGTGATTCAGGTTTACCTGCTGGAGTGACTGGATCTTGGTCGAGTAGTGTTTATACGATTTCGGGTTCACCCTCTGTATCAGGATCTTTTCCGTATACAATTACTTTGACAGGCGGTTGTGGTACAGTAACGATTAACGGAACAATCAACGTTACTCCTTTAAACACAATTACTTTAACTTCTTTATTAGGAACGGATAATCAGACTAAATGCATCAACACGCCTATTACCAATATCACTTATTCAACAACTGGAGTTTTAGGAGCTACAGATTCTGGTTTACCATTAGGAGTTACAGGTTCATGGTTAGGAAATATTTATACGATTTCGGGTTCACCCTCTGTTTCAGTAGCATCTCCATATTCTTATACCATAACATTGACAGGAGGCTGTGGTAACATTTCAACTATAGGTTCAATTGCTGTTACTCCTGATAATACAATTAACTTATCTTCTGCGTTAGGAACAGATACTCAAACAAAATGTATCAATACGTTAATTACTCCAATTACATACTCAACAACTGGAGCTATCGGTGGATCTGATTCAGGTTTGCCTGCTGGAGTTTCAGGTTCATGGTCTGGAAATGTATATACGATTACAGGTACACCAACTGTATCAGGATCTTTTCCGTATACAATTACCTTGACAGGAGGTTGCGGAACGATTACAAAAACTGGAACTATTACCGTTACACCTGACAAAACGATCACTCTTACATCTGCTATTGGTACGGATATTCAAACAGTGTGTGTAAACAACATCTTAACGAATATTACTTATTCAACTACAGGTGCTACAAGCGCAACTTTTGGAGGCTTACCTTCAGGTGTTACTGGAACATGGCTAGCAGATGCAATTACAATATCCGGAACACCAGTTGTAGCAGGGAATTATCCTTACACGATTACCTTAAATGGAGGTTGCGGAAGTTTATCAGTAACAGGTTCAGGTACTATTATCACAGGAAATACCATTGCATTAAGTTCATTAGCTGGAACGGATTCACAAACTCCTTGTATAAATACAGCAATTACTCCAATAACCTATTCTACAACAGGTGCAACTGGAGCGAATTTCACGAATATTCCAGCAGGTCTTTCAGCAATTTGGGCTTTGAATGTAATTACTATTTCAGGAACTCCAACTGTTGCTGGAGCTTATACGTATACTGTCGATTTAACTGGTGGATGTGGTGTTGTTTCAAAATCAGGAACAATGGGGGTTATTTTAGATAATACCATTACACAATCTTCACTTGTAGGAACAGAGGTACAAACAAAATGTATTAATTCGGCAATTACTCCAATTACATACGTTACTTCAGGAGCAATCGGAGCTACTTTCTCAGGATTACCAGCAGGAGTAAATGGAACTTGGTCCTCAAACATAGTAACGATTTCAGGTACACCAAATGTTTCAGGACATTTTGCTTACACAGTAACTTTAACTGGAGGGTGTGGTAATATTTCAACTTCAGGAACAATTGATGTAACACTAGATAATACAATTACTTTAACATCAGGAGTTTCTTCAAACAATCCAACTATTTGTTTGGCAAGTGCTTTAACAGATATTACTTTCACAACAACTGGAGCAGTTACTAGTGTTACTATTTCAGGTTTACCTGCAGGAGTAACTTATTCTTATGTTGGTAATTTAGTTACAATTACAGGAACACCAACTGGATCAGGATCATTCCCTTATTCAGTAAGTATGATTGGTGGATGTGGTTCAAATACTGCTTCAGGAATTATAACAGTTACGCCAACTTCTATCCTTAATTTCACTTCTGCTTTTGGAACGAATGCTCAAACCAAATGTATTAATACCTCAATAACAAACATTACATATACTGTATCTGGTGCTACTGGAGTGACAGATTCAGGTTTACCAGCAGGTGTGACAGGGAATTTATCTGGAGGGATTTATACGATTTCAGGAACATCTTTGGTTTCAGGAACTTTTAATTATACTTTAACTTTAACAGGTGGATGTGGAGTAGTAAACGCTTCAGGTTCTATTATTGTTACTCCTTTAAACACGATTACTTTGAGTTCTATAGTAGGTTCAGATAATCAGGCGATTTGCGTTACGGATGCTATTTCACCAATTACATACAACATAAGTGGAGCTGTAACGAGTGCTAATGTTACTGGACTTCCAACGGGAATTACAAGTTCTTTATCTGGAAATACATTAACGGTTTCAGGAACTACTTCACTTTTAGATGGAGGAACTTATACAATTGTATTAATCGGGGGTTGTTCTATACCTTCTGTAAATGGAACAATAACAATCAATGCAGTGCCAACTTTAACGATTACTTCTCCAGCAGCAGCTTGTCAACCAGCAATGGTAGATTTAACTAATGCCTCTGTTACTTTAGGTTCTTCTTCAGGTTCAATACTTTCGTATTGGGAAGATGCAACGTGTAATTTAACTCCAATTGCAGATGAAACTGCAGTTCCTCTTTCAGGTACTTACTATATTAAATCAACAATAGGAACTTGTTTTGTTATAGAACCTGTTACAGTTGCAGTGAATGATTGTAGTTGTCCAGTTTCTTTAGCTGTTACTAATCCATTAGCGGTTTGTGCACCAGCTACAGTTAATCTTACTTCAGCATTCAATCAAACAGGAGCAGAAACAGGGGTCATTTCTTATTGGAATGAAATAGGTTGTACGACACCGGTAATAGGGGAAACTGCTATTACAACAAGTGGAATTTATTTCATTAAAACAGTAAGTGTTACAGCTTGTTCTGACGTGAAACCTGTAACTGTCGTGATTAAACCTATAAACACGATTACCGCTCCGTTGGTTGCAGGTACAAATAATCAGAATTTATGTATTAACAATCCTATTACAACTATTTCATACACAACAGCTCATGCAACAGGAGCAACTTTTACAGGTTTACCAACTGGTGTAACAGGTTCGTTTGGATTTAATACAGTTACGATTTCCGGAACGCCATCAGTAGCAGGTAATTATAGTTATACCGTTACTTTAACTGGTGGTTGTGGAAATATTCAAGCGTTTGGAACTATTGATGTTACTCCAAACAATACCATTTCTTTATCTTCTTTAGTTGGAACAGACAATACACAAACTATTTGTGTAAATTCTCCTTTAACCGCGATTACTTACGCAACAACAGGAGCAACTTCTTTAACTGCAACAGGTTTACCACTTGGAATTTCTGCATCTTTATCAGGAAATGTTGTAACAATTTCTGGATCAACTGCAATAATAGGAACTCATAATTATTCATTAGCGTTCACAGGTGGCTGCGGAACGATTACTGCAACTGGGACATTTAATGTGAAAGCAAATAATACAATTGTGTTAAGTTCTGCAATTGGAACAGATGCTCAAACAGTTTATATCAATACTCCAATTGTTAATATCAGTTATTTAACAAGCGGAGCAACAGGTTTTACCGTTAGTAATTTGGCTTCTGGAATAGGTTATGTTTTTGATTTACCAACCAATACTTTAACGATTTCAGGAACACCAACAGTTGCTGGTTTAAAAATGTACACTATTACAATGAGTGGAGGCTGTGGAGCAGGAGTAATTACTGGTACGATTGATGTTTTACCAACAAATACATTCATTTTATCCTCTATAACAGGTACAGATTCTCAAATAACTTGTGTAAGTAATCCAATAACTAATATTACTTACACAACATCTGGATATACAGCTGCAAGTTTTAGTGGTTTACCAGTTGGAGTTACTGGAAATTTCACGTCTAATACTATTACAATATCGGGAACTCCAATTTTTAGTGGACCAACATCTTATACAATTTCTTTAACTGGAGGATCTGGACCTGCAACAATTAATGGTACTATAGGTGTTTCGACTTTAAACACAATAGCTTTAACTTCAGGAATTGGTTCTGATAATCCATCTGTCTGCATAAACAATTCAATAACTGATATTACATTTTCTACAACAGGTGCTTCAGGAGTAACATTTTCTTCTTTACCATCCGGGTTAAATTCAACTTGGATTGGAAATGTAGCAAGAATATATGGAATACCGAGCGTTTCAGGAAGTACTGCATATACAGTAACATTAACAGGAGGCTGTGGAAATATTTCGGCAGGAGGTACGATTAATGTTTCACCTGATAATACAATTGTTTTAACTTCTTTACCTGCAACTGCGGCTCAAACGCTTTGTATAGGTACTCCAATAACAAATATAACGTATACAACAACTGGTGCAACGGATCGAGTTGTCACTGGATTGCCACAAGGTTTAACAGTGAGTGCTTTGGTAGGAAATTCATTTACTATTTCTGGTACACCAACACAATCAGGTCCATTTAGCTATATAATTTCATTATCTGGTGGATGTGGTAACCCAACATTAGGTGGTACAATTAATGTTACAGCTTTAAATACTATTGCTTTGACATCTGCTTTAGGTTCTGATAACCAATCTATTTGTGTTACAAATCCGGCAATTGATGTAACCTATTCTACTACAGGAGCTACTAATGCAGTATTCTTCGGAGTACCATTAGGAATGACACAAAATTTTAATGTGGTAACTGGTGTTATTACTATTTCTGGTACTCCTGCAAATTCAGGCCTCAATACTTATTCAATTGCACTTCAAGGAGGTTGTGGTTTAGTTACAACAGGTGGAAGAATTGATATAGTAACAGTTAATGCATTAAATATTACATCATTAGGAGGAACTGATAACCAAACGGTTTGTATGAATGTGCCGATTAGTAATATTACCTATTCAACTTCTGGTGCAACAGGAGCTTCTTTCTCAGGTTTACCTGCAGGAGTAAATGGAAATTGGTCTAATAATATAGTTACAATATCAGGAACTCCTTCTGTTTCAAGTTTATTACCTTATAATTATACGGTAACAACAATAGGCGGTTGTGGTTCAGCTTCTTTATCTGGAATGATTACATCAACACCATTGAATACAATTACATTAACTTCTGCTTTATCTTCAAATAGACCTACACCTTGTATTAATACTTCAATTTCAAATATTACCTATAATACTTCAGGTGCAACAGGTGCAACTTTCTTTGGCTTACCAGCGGGAGTTATAGGTTCTTGGAGTGGAGGTGTGGTAACTATTTCTGGAGCTCCTACGGTTTCTGTTAATCAGAATTATACAATTACTTTAACTGGCGGATGTGGATCAATATCAGAATTAGGTTCGTTTAATGTCATTCCTAATAATACGATTACTTTAAGTTCAAATGTTGGTACAGATGCACAAGCAGTTTGTCCAAATACACAAATAACACCAATTGTATATACCACAACTGGAGTTTCAGCAGCAACTATTACAGTTTTACCAGCAGGTTTAAGTGGTTCATGGTCAAATGATACTTATACAATAACTGGTATGACAAATTCAGTTGGCATCTTTCCTTATACTGTAACTTTAACAGGAGGTTGTGGAATAATTACAAAATCTGGTTCAATTACTGTAAATGCCAAAAATACAATTACACTTACTTCAGCTGTAGGTTCAAATGCCCAAACTCCGTGTTTAAGTTCAACGATTTCAAACATTTTTTATAATACAACAGGAGCTACCGGAGCTATATTCTCAGGCTTACCTTCTGGAATTACAGGTAATTGGAATGCAAATTTGATTACAATCTCAGGTGCACCATCCATTCAAAATAATTTCAGTTATACAATTTCTTTAACCGGTGGACTTTGTGCAACTTTACCAGTATCAGGGACAATAAACGTTAATCCATTACCAGTTATAGCTATTTCTACTTATTCAGCTGAAGTTTGTGAAGGACAACAAATAACATTAAATGCAACTTCAAATTCTGGCGTTCCAAGTTGGAGTAATGGAATAGTGAACAATTTACCATTTACAGCTTTAAACCCAGGATTAAATTCTTTTTCAGTTTCTGTTACTAATAGCACAACAGGATGTCAGAACTCGTCAACAGCTAATTTGAATATAAAACCAAAGCCAAGTAAGCCATTGGTTACTTCTTTTGTTTCTTATTGTAAAGGTGAAAATGCAAGTACTTTGGGATATGTTCCTGTCCCTTCGGGTGGGGCAGGATTGACACCAATTTGGTATGCTTCAAATTCTAATGTTCCATTGGGTTCTGCACCATCTCAAAATACTACAACACCAATATTTACATATTATTCAGTTGCTCAGAAAGACATATTAACTGGTTGTATTAGTGATACAGCTCGTATAAATGTATTGGTAAAACCTTCTGTTACTCCAATGTTTAGTCCAGAAGATCTCTCTGTTTGTCAAGGGAAAGAAAATCCGGTTATGCCTTTATCTACTATCAATTCCCCAATTGTTAATGGAACTTGGACACCAGTTAGTACAGCTAATCCAGGATTAATTTCAACCACTTTCACTCCAATAAATGAAGCAGGTAGTTGTGTAGTTGATACAACAATTACTGTTCCGATTCATCCAAAACCTGTAGCAGCTTTTATCGCAACACCTCAGGAATTTTCGAACATTAGTCCGATTACTTCTTTTCCGAACTCTTCTATAGGTGCTGAATTTTACATTTGGGATTTCGGAGATGGAAGCACAGATTATTTATCAATAAATCCAACTCATATTTATCCAAGTGATTCTTATGGCAAGCATGAGGTTATTTTAATTGCAATATCTGATTTTGGATGTAAAGACACTGCAATTAGATATGTTTTTGAAAAGGAAGAATTATTATACTTTGTTCCAAATTCATTTACACCAGATGGTATTGGTAGTAATGAAATTTTCCAACCAATATTTGGATCAGGCGTATCTCCAAAAGAGTATTCTTTTTTAATTTTTAATAGATGGGGAGATGTCATTTTTGAAACAAATGATCTAAATGAGGGATGGAATGGAAAATTAAATTCTTCAGGTGAGCAAGCTTTTTCGGGAAGTTATGTTTGGAAAATTAAATTTTTAACTAAGGAAGATGAATCTCAAATAATTAAAACAGGAAATGTAAATCTTTTAAGATAAAACTCACCTTTTATTTCCAGTATCAAGTTATACTGGACTTTTTTTATTTCGGTTAATTATTTATTACAATGATTTTTATGGACTGAAGTTTGATTTTTTTATAGAATAATAGTTTTTTATACAGATTTTTTTTTTTTGCTATATAAAAGTTTATTAAGATTTTTCCATTAGAATATTAATTGAAAGTCCTACTTTGATAATATAGGAACTTTTTTACTAGAATTATTGTTCAATTGTTGCTATTTTTGATTTCCTTGAAATTAAATTTAATAATAAAATTTAAGCAACTAGTAAAGTCGTAATACGTCTTTCGTGTGAGGATATATTTATAAATTGCAATAATATGAGATCACACATAAACAAACTAATAATTATTCGAACATTTTTTGTTGGAATAATTATTTTCTTTTTTTTATCAATTAATTCGTTTTCTCAATGTCCATCTATTGCTGCGGGTAATGATCAAACTATTTGTTCTGGCTCTCCAGCAAATTTGACGAGCACTTATAATACTATCAAAGCAACTACAAGTTATACTGTTGCAGCGACTCCTTATGCGCCTAATTCATTTACAGCAGGAGCTTTAGCATTAGCAACAAATAAAGATGACTATTATGGTGCTGTTTTTAACATTGGGTTTTGTTTTACATTTTTCGGAAATCAATACACCCAATGTGTAGTTGGTGCAAACGGAGCTTTGACATTCAATTTAGCAAAAGCGAATCAAACATCTGGATACGCCTTTTCATCTTCTGATAATATCCCATCAACATCTGCCACACCCTTAATTGGAAATGCAATATTTGGTCCGGTTCACGATATGGATCCAAGTATAGATCCAGGAGGAGGATTAGTGAGTGAGATTAGATATATAGCATCTGGCGTTGCACCATGTAGAACTTTTACTGTTTCATGGTCTAATGTTCCGATGTACTCATCTTCATGCAATAATAAGATTGCTAATCAGCAAATTGTTTTGTACGAAACATCAAATATTATTGATGTTTTTTTGAAAGATAAACCGTTATGTTCTAGCTGGAATGGAGGGAACGCAACATTAGGAATTCAAAATTCAAATGGTACAATTGCGACAGTAGTTCCTAATAGAAATTCAAGTCAATGGTCTGCAACAAATGAAGGGTGGAGATTTTTACCAGATGGTGCTACTGTTGGAACTGTTCAATGGTTACAAGGTGCAACTGTTTTAAGTAGTTCAACTACAGCAACTGTTAATCCTTTAGCAACTACTACTTATACAGCAAAATTAACTACAACAAATTGTGGCCTTACCTATACTTTTACGGATGATGTAATTGTAAATGTAAATCCAACACCTACAGTAAGCGTAAATAGTACGACAATTTGTAGTGGAGGGAGCGCAACTTTAACTGCAATTCCATCTTCAGCAGGAGGTACTTTTTTATGGAGTAATGGAGCAACAGGATCGACAATTAATGTATCACCTTCAGCTACTACAACTTATTCTGTGGTATATACTTTAGGAGGATGTTCGAGTTTATCAATGCCAAGTACCGTAACTGTTACAACCGCACCTACTGTAACAGTTAATAATACTAATATTTGTAGTGGAGGTAATGCAACATTAACTGCAACCCCTTCTGCAGCTGGTGGGACTTATTTGTGGAGTAATGGATCTACTTCATCATCAATAACCGTTTCATTGACAGCAAATACTTCCTATTCGGTTGTCTATACGTTAGGTTGCCCTAGTCCATCGGCCTCCGGAACAGTTACAGTTAATGCTATACCTACAGTAACAGTAAGTAGCTCAACAATATGTGAGGGTGGAAGTGCAACAATAACGGCAACCCCATCAACAACAGGAGGTACTTTTTTATGGGAAGATTCTTCAACGGGTTCTACTTTAACAGTTTCTCCAACATCAACAACTACTTATTCAGTAATTTATACTTTAGGTTGTCCAGGCTTATCTGCATCAGGAACTGTTACAGTTAATTCAGTTCCTACAGTTACGGTTAATTCATCAACTATTTGTAATGGTGCAAGTGCTACTTTAACAGCAACTCCATCAGCTTCAGGAGGTACTTATTTATGGAGTAATGCTTCAACCGGAGCTTCATTAACAGTTTCACCTTCTTCAACTACAACATATTCGGTAGTTTATTCAGTAACAGGTTGCTCGAGTTTGGCAGGGTCAGGAACTATTACTGTTAATCCGATTCCTACAGTATCCGTAAATTCGCAAACAGTTTGCGCAGGATCTAGTGCTACTTTAACTGCCACTCCATCCATTGGAGGAGGAACATATTTATGGAATACAGGAGAGACAGGGTCAGAATTGATAATATCTCCTTCTTCAACTACAACATATTCGGTAGTTTATACATTCTTAGGTTGCTCTAGTTTGGCCGGATCTGGAACTATTACAGTAAAATCAATCCCTACAGTTGTAGTAAATTCCTCAGCTATTTGTTCATCAGGTTCAGCTACCTTAACAGCTACACCTTCAGCAGCAGGAGGAACATTCTTATGGAATACAGGAGGGACAGGATCTACTTTAACCGTTTCACCTGGAGCGACTACTACTTACACAGTGGTTTATTCTTTAGCAGGATGTTCTAGTATCGCTGGATCAGGCACAGTAACTTTAACAACTCCACCATCTGTAACAGTAAGTTCTGAAACCATTTGTTCCGGTGCTAGTGCAACCTTAACTGCAACTCCAACTCCCGCTTCAGTTGGAGGTACATATTTATGGAGCAATGGAACAACAGGTGCAACTTTAACTGTTTCACCTGGAGCTACTACTTCGTATTCTGTGGTTTATACATTTGGATGCCCAAGTGCTTCAGCTTCTGGAACTGTTACCGTTAATTCAATTCCAACAATTTCATCTAATTCTCAAACAGTTTGCGAAGGGATAGGTGCAACATTAACAGCAACTCCTTCAATAGCAGGAGGAACATACTTATGGAATACAGGAGAGACAGGATCAACTTTAACAATAACTCCTGTTTCAACAACTATTTATACGGTGATTTACACTTTTGCTGGATGTCCAAGTTTACCAGGTTCAGGCACTGTTACTGTAAAATCTAATCCTACTGTAACTGTAAATTCAACAACGATTTGTCCTGGTGGATCAGCAACTCTAAATGCTTTGCCATCCGAAACTGGAGGGACTTATTTGTGGAGTAATTCATCAACCACATCTTCTATTAATGTATCGCCTTCAGCTACAACAACTTATTCTGTTGTTTATACTTCTAGTATAGGTTGTGTTAGTTTGTCAGGATCTGGAAGTGTAACTTTAACAGCTGTACCAACAGTAACCGTAAATTCAGAAACTATTTGTAATGGTGTTAGTGCAACATTAACTGCAACTCCATCTTTAGGAGGTGGAACCTTTTTATGGAGTAACGCATCTTCAGGGTCAACATTAACCGTTTCACCAAATTCAACTACTAGTTATACAGTAGTATACACATTGGGTTGTTCTAGTGCTCCTGTTTCTGGAACCGTTACGGTGAGCCCCGGTCCAACGGTGACAGTAAATTCCCAAACAATTTGTTCTGGTGCAAGTGCAACTTTAACGGCAACTCCATCAGTAACCGGAGGGACATATTTATGGAGTAACTCCGCAACAGCAGATGCAATATCAGTTTCCCCTTCAGTAAATACTACTTATTCTGTAATTTACACTTTAGCAGGATGTTCTAGTTTAGCTAGTTCAGGTGTAGTGACTGTTAATTCTTTACCGATCATAACAATTACCCCTCCAGCAATATGTATAGGAGGAACAGCAACATTAACAGCAACACCTGCCGTTAGTGGAGGTACTTATTTATGGAGTGATGCATCTACTGGTTCAACATTAACAGTATCCCCATTAGCAAATACAGCATATTCTGTAGTGTATACTTTATCTGGTTGCTCAAGTTTAACGGCAACAGGAACAGTAGTTGTAACTACTACTCCAACAGTTACAGTAAGCTCAACATCAATATGTAATGGATCAAGTGCAACGCTTACAGCTACTCCGTCGATAGGAAATGGTACTTATTTATGGAGTAATGGAACTACTGGATCTACTCTTACAGTTTCACCTAATTCAACTACAAGTTATTCGGTAGTTTATGATTATGGTTGCCCAAGTCTTTCTGCTTCTGGAACTGTGACAGTAAATCAAATACCTACTGTAGCAGTAAACTCCCAAACTGTTTGTAATGGTGTTAGTGCTACCTTAACAGCTTCCCCGTCAATTGGTGGAGGTACATATCTATGGAGTGATGCTTCTGTAGATGCTACTTTAACAGTTTCACCTTCTACAACAACTTCATATACTGTAATTTATACATATTCTGGTTGTTCTAGTTTAGCTGGGTCAGGAACTGTAAATGTTAACCCGATTCCAACTTTAAGCGTTAATTCACCGTCAATTTGTCCAGGAAATTCTACTACTTTAACAGCAATACCATCTTTTGGTGGAGGTACTTTTATGTGGAATAACGCATCAACAGCTTCTTCATTAACAGTATCCCCACTAGCAAATACATCCTATTCAGTTATATATACGTCTTTCGTGGGTTGTTCAAGTATTGCTGCAAATAGCACTGTGACTTTAACTTCAGTCCCAACTGTAACTGTAAATTCAGAGACAGTATGTAGTGGTACTAGTGCAACATTAACAGCTACACCTTCTGTTCTTGGAGGAACCTATTTATGGAATAATTCTTCTACTGGATCAAGTATTACAGTTTCACCAGGATCTACAACATCGTATTCAGTTATTTATACTTTTGTTTGTCCAAGTATAAGTTCCATTGGAACTATAACTGTTAATCCTACACCAACAGTTTCCGTAAATTCTAACTCAATATGCAATGGAGCCAGTTCAACTTTAACTGCAATTCCTTCAATTGGAGGAGGAACCTATTTATGGAATAATTCTTCAGTTGGGTCAACTTTAGTAGTTAGCCCTTCATCCACTACAACTTATTCTGTAATTTACACTTTGACTGGTTGTAGTAGTTTAGAAGCTTCTGGTGTAGTTACGGTAAATCCAATTCCTGTTGTAACGGTAAATTCAACTCAAATTTGTCCAGGTGGTAGTTCAATATTAACAGCCACACCTACTATAGTAGGAGGTAGTTTTTTATGGGACGATGCCTCTATTAATTCTACTCTCAATGTTAGCCCTCTAGTAACGACACCTTATACTGTCGTCTATACATCTTTGGCCGGTTGTGAAAGTTTATCAGCATTAGGAACAGTAACAGTTACACCGGTGCCAACAGTTACTGTAAATTCAACTACTGTTTGTAATGGAACAAGTGCGATATTAACGGCTACTCCTTCGATAGTTGGAGGAACTTTTGTTTGGAATAATTCTTCTACAGGTTCAACAATTTCGGTTACACCTTCTACAACAACATCCTATTCCGTGATTTATACTTTTGGATGTCCAAGTCTTTCGGTATCTGGTACTGTAAATGTTAATCCTATACCAAGTATTTCAGTTAGTTCAAGTACTATTTGTAATGGGAGTAGTGCTACATTAACAACAACACCTTCTTTACCTAGTGGTACATATTTATGGAACGATTTGTCCAATGGATCTACCTTAGTTGCTAGTCCAAATTCGACAACTACATATTCAGTTGTATATACTTTGTCAGGATGTTCAAGTTTAATAGCTTCAGGTGTTATTACTGTGAATCCTATACCGGATATTACCGTAAATTCTACTTCTATATGTTCAGGTCAAACTGCTGTATTAACTACTAATACTTCCATTATTGGTGGAACATTTTTATGGAGTGACGCTTCAACAGATGCTTCACTAACTGCTACATTAGCTACTTCGGAATCCTATTCTGTAATTTATACTTTTGCAGGATGTTCCAGTATAGAATCCTCAGGAACTATAACTGTTAATCAACTTCCAATCGTTACAGCAACACCGAATTTTTCTTCCGCTTGTGAAGGAACTCAAATAATACTTACAGCAGGCGGAGCTTCAACTTATAGCTGGACAAATGGCTTAACTGATGCTGTAGCTTTTACTCCTTCAGTAGGAACCGTTAGCTATAATGTTGTTGGTACTGATATAAATAATTGTCAAAATTCAGCATCAACTTCTGTAGTTATTTATCCTTTACCAATTGTTGAAGCTGGAAATTCTATAGTAATTTGTACAGGAACCTCAGTAACTTTAAATGCTAGTGGAGCTCTAACTTACACTTGGGATAATGGCGTTACAGATGGTATTTCTTTTATTCCACCAATTGGTACGCTTAATTATACTGTAACTGGAATTGATATTAATGGTTGTTCCAAAACAGATGTAACTTCAATTACCGTAAATCCTTTAAGAATTCCTCAGTTTGGAACAATTAATGAAATTTGTCAAGGAACTGAGCCTCCTATACTTTCAATAAGTTCAAACGATGATCCTATTATAAATGGTTCTTGGGATATTCCTTTAGTTGACACTTCTATTATAGGAACAACAATATATACTTTCACTCCAATAGCTGGAGAATGTGCAATTAGTACAACATTATCCGTAACTATAAATCCATTACCAATACTAAATATTATTAATCCTCCGGCGGTTTGTACTCCTGATGTAATAGATTTAACAGACCCAAGATGGACTAATGGAAGTAGTGGTGGAAGTTTATCTTTTAGTACTAATTCAGCTGGATTAACGTTTATTTCAAATCCTACTTCAATCTCAAAAAGTGGAATCTATTTTATTGAAAGTTCATCGGCTGAAGGATGTAGTGTTTCTAAAGCAATTAATATTGTTATAAATTCAAAACCTATGGCATCTTTTAGTGCTTATCCAAATATCTTGAATAGTTTTAATACAATTGTTCATATGGATAATAAATCCATTGGAGCTGATTCTTATTCTTGGAGTTTTGCTGATGGAGATGTTTCAGATTCTTTTAACCCTTCACATTCTTTTCCTCAAAATGTTTTTGGAGAACAAATAATAACTCTTATTGTTAAAACAAATCAAAACTGTAGTGATACTACTTTTGAAAAAGTTGTAATGATTGAAGAATTGATTTATTTAGTTCCAAATACTTTTACTCCAGATGCAGATCAGATTAATCAAACATTTAAACCTGTTTTTACAGAAGGATATGATCCATTTGATTTTACAATGGTTATTTATAATCGATGGGGAGAAGTCGTTTTTAAATCACATGATGTAAATGAGGGTTGGTCAGGAACTTATGGTGTTGATGGGGAAATGAGCCAAGACGACTCTTATACTTGGAAGATAGATTTTAAAATAAAAAATCAGGATAAAAGAAAAGTAATTACAGGAGTGGTAAATTTGATTCGCTAGAAATAATAATTTTTATTATTATTTCTTTCGTCTCTGCTTCTCTTTAATAATTAAGCCAAGCTCTCTACTCGTTTGACCAGCTACTGAAGTGTTTTCATCAGCTCTTCTTAATAAATAGGGTAAAACTTCTTCAATTGGCCCATAAGGTACATATTTAGCAACATTAAACTTGTTAAAAGCTAGATTGTAAGAAATATGATCACTCATTCCTAATAATTGTGCAAAATAAATAATTTTATCAGACTTGTTAAGTCCTTTTTTTTCTATTAAATCTGCCAAAAACTGAGAGCTTTCTTCATTATGTGTTCCTGCACAAATAGCTACTGTAGGAATTGAATCAACTAATAGCTCTAATCCTTTGTCAAAGTCGATATCTGTAGATTTTTTATCCGGTTGAATTGGAGACGGGTATCCCATTTCTGAAGCACGAAGCCTTTCTTTTTCCATATAAGCTCCTCTTACTAATTTTACTCCGAAGTAATAATTAGCTTCTTTAGCTTTTTCAATTTCTTTTTTTAGATATTCATAACGGTCGTGTCTGTACATTTGAGCAGTTGTATATACAATTGCTCTTTCTCGGTTGAATTTTAACATCATTTCAAGAGCAATAGTATCAATCGTGTTTTGAATCCAAGATTCTTCCGCATCTATAAAAACAGAAATATTGTTTTCAAAAGCACTTTTACAAATGGAATCAACACGTTTTTTTACATCGTTTAATTCTTTTTGTTCAAGATCTGATAATTCAGCAGAAGGATCGTTAGCTTTTTCTAAAATCTCAAATCGTGAAATTCCAGTTACTTTAAATACAGCAAAAGGAATAGAAGAATTAGTTTTAGCTTTTAAAATCGTAGAAATTATTTCTTTAGTAGTTAAATCGAAATCTTCTTCTGAGGTTTTTCCCTCAATTGAATAATCTAATATTGTTCCGATTCCAAAAGATCCAAGTGTTTCAATTGTTGGAACACATTCTTCAATTGTTTCTCCTCCACAGAATTGTTTAAAAATAGTTTTTTTGATTAAAGACTTTATAGGTAATTTATATCGAATTGAAAAATTAGTAGCCGATTTTCCAAATTTTACCATACTGGAGTTTCCAACTATTTTAAATAGCCAATAAGCTCTATTTAAATCTGCATTAGATTTACTTTTAAAAGCAATTTCTGTATTTTCGAAAGATATCATATTCACAAAAATATACTCTTTTTGATTAAGTTGTATAGAATGTTATTATGAATATTTACATTTGTTAAATAATAAACATAATTTCTTCAAAAATGAAACAAATTCAAGCAAATGATTATATAATTGAATTAGGTGATCTAGTAGAATCTAATTTTCATACATTGCTTAAAACAACCTATGCGAATTCTAAAAAAGTGATCATAGTAGATGAAAACACGCATGATTATTGTTTAGAATTTATGATTACAAGTTTTGAAGAATTGCAAGAAGCCGAAGTAATGTTACTTCCTATAGGGGAAGAAAACAAAGTGATGGCAGTTTGTTTCCAGGTGTTTGAAGCATTGACAGAATATAAAATTGGACGAAAAGATGTGATCATTAATTTAGGAGGCGGAATTGTTTCTGATATGGGAGGTTTTGTTGCTTCAGTTTACAAAAGAGGGGTTGATTTCATTAATATTCCAACTTCTTTATTGGCAATGGTTGATGCATCAATAGGCGGGAAGACTGGAATTGATTTGGGTGTACACAAAAATCAAATAGGTACTTTCTCAAATCCAAAAGCATTGTTTATTGACAAAGGATTTTTAGCTACTCTTCCAGAAGAGGAATTATTAAATGGATATGCTGAAATGCTCAAGCATGCTTTGATTTTAGATAAAGAATATTGGAATGATTTAGTTTCAATAACATCTTTAGAAGATTTAATGGATGAAGATAAAATTGGAAGATCGGTTATATTAAAGAATGAAATCGTTAAAGCAGATCCATTAGAAAACAATAGTCGAAAAAAATTAAATTTTGGTCATACTATTGGTCATGCAATTGAAGGTTATTTTTTAGAAAACACACCTGTTTCTCATGGACACGCTGTAGGTATTGGGATGATAGCAGAATCTTTTTTATCGTTTAAAAAAGGGATTTTGAATGAAAAAGATTGGAAAGAAATTGAGACAACATTATCTAAAATTTTCCCACTATTACCATTAGAATTAGAAGCAATTCCTGAAATGATTGAATTGATGAGAAACGATAAAAAGAATTTCGAAGGAGAAATCAAGTGTTGCTTAATTACTGAAATAGGAAATTGTGTTTTCGATCAAAATATTAATGAAAATGAAATAAATGAGGCGTTTTGTTATTTGATTGCTATGCAAGATTAAAGGATGGTATTCAATTCGCTTTTTTGAAAGAAATATACTTCTGGGTTAAGTAACTAAAAATAACAATTATAAAAGTTGTAAAGATCTGACTTGGCATAGCCCACCAATCGTAATGATCTACAAATAATTTTAATAAACCATAATTCATGAAAATAGCAAATATGGTGAAATTTAAATGACGAAAAAGTTGTTTTTTACCTGACAAAGTACTGTCACTCCAAACAATATATTTAGTAAAGAAAAAACCTATAGGAAAAGTAATTAGTGTGGTTGAAAACATAGATGCTATATGAGGTTTTAGTGCTATAAACCCCAGATCTAAATTTAACTTATGAAATACCGAATGATAAAAGAAATAGTATAGTGCTAAAGCGAAAATCGTGTTTCCTCCACCACAAGCTAAGTAGTGGTAGGTTTGTTTATTAAAAAATGGTTTAAAAATTGGATAAAAAATATCCAAAAAGTTAAAAATATATTGTCTAATTTTTTCCATAATACATGCCAAATATAGG
>CALPSU020000001.1 GCA_943326315.2 Chryseobacterium gleum | reverse complement strand
TACAATAAAAACATCAAAATTTCCGAAACGATTACTGGCGAATGCAATATTCTTTGAATCATTTGACCAAATAGGCATATAATCATGTGCCTGATGAGAAGTTAATTGCTTCGATTCGCCGCCGTTTATACCAACTGTAAATAAATCGCCTTGAAATGAATATACAATCGTTTGACCATCTGGAGAAATAGCAGAATAACGCATCCAATCTTCTGAAGATAAAGCAAATCCACTTATAATTATTGTAATTTGAAGTAATAAGAATTTCATTCTAAATAAGGTTTATTTTAAAAAAAAAGAGGTTGAAACTTATCAACCTCTTCGTTATTTTCTTAAATATTTATCAAGGGAATTTCGGAAATTTTTGAAAATCTGGTTGTCTTTTCTCTAAAAATGCATGTTTTCCTTCTTGCGCTTCTTCAGTTAAATAATACATCAAAGTAGCATCTCCTGCTAATTCCATGATTCCATGTTGACCGTCTAATTCGGCATTTAAACCTCTCTTAATCATCCTGATGGCTAGAGGACTTCTTTGCATAATTGTTCTGCACCAATCGATGGTCGTGTCTTCCAATTGATTAAAAGGAACAACTTTATTTACCATTCCCATTTTTTCAGCTTCTTCTGCACTGTACTGATTACATGTAAACCATATCTCGCGCGCTTTTTTCTGACCAACACATCTAGCTAAGTAAGAAGATCCAAAACCTCCATCAAAACTTCCAACTTTTGGACCTGTTTGACCGAAAATTGCATTATCAGAAGCAATCGTTAAATCACATACTACGTGCAATACATGTCCACCACCAATTGCATAACCATTCACCATTGCAATTACAGGTTTTGGCATCGAACGAATTGCTTTGTGTAAATCCAAAACATTTAAACGTGGCACTCCATTTTCAGAAATATAACCACCAATACCTTTTACATTTTGATCACCGCCCGAACAGAATGCTTTATCACCTGCACCTGTCAAAATGATAACACCAATATCGTTTCGTTCTCTACAAATGTTCATTGCATCTAACATATCCATATTTGTTTCAGGTCGAAATGCATTGTAAACACGAGGTCTATTGATCATAATACGAGCAATTCCGTCTAAAAAATCAAATTTGATATCTGTATATTCTTTAATTGTTGTCCAATTATGTTTTGCCATTGTAAATAAATTTGAGATGTAAAATTAATAAATGAATACATAGAAACTCGCTAAATTGAATAATATATATACTTTTGGAGTATTAATTTGAAGGCAAAACTATAACATATTAACTATGAATTACTTTAAACATATAGCATTACTTATTTCTGCGATTTCAATATTTGCTAGTTGCAACGAAAAAAGTGTCATTTTTACAGATCCTCTAATTTCTCACAGAGATACAACTGTAAATCCTGCAGACGACTTCTTTCAATATGCAAATGGCACTTGGTTTAATGAAAATCCAATTTCATCTAGTGATAACAGCAATGGGATTTTCAAAACAATTGAAGACACAATTAATAGTCAAATTAAACAAATATGTGAAAAGTCTGCTGCTGAATCAAAATCAATAAAAGGGAGTAATAAGCAAAAAATTGGTGACTTTTATGCTTCTGGCATGGATACTTTAAGCATCGAAAAAGCTGGTCTAAATTCACTTAAAAAAGAATTCAATAAAATTAACCAGATTACTGATGTCAAGAATTTAATGAATTCAATTGCTCATCTTCACACTATTGGAGCAGGGCCAGCATTTTCATTTTATTTATCACAAGACGATAAAATTAGTTCAAAATATGCATTGTTTTTCAGTCAAGGTGGTTTGGGGCTGGGCGATCGAGATTATTATTTTAATTCTGATAAAAGGACAAAAACAATTCAGAAAGAATATTTGAAACATCTAAAAGCAATGATGATTCTGATTGGAGATAATGAATCATTAGCGAGCGAAAATGCTTCAATCATAATGAAAATTGAAAGTGATTTAGCTAAATCTTCTCGTAAACTAGATGAACTTCGTGATCCTTTTAAAAATTACAATAAAATGAGCGTTGATCAATTCTCTAAAACCACACCAAACATTTCTTGGGTAAAAACACTAAAAATACTCGGATTAAAAAACGTAGACACTGTAATTATTGGTCAACCTGAGTTTTTTACTTCGTTTGATAAACTAATATTAAAATATTCCATATCCGAATGGAAAACATATTTAAGATGGGATTTATTAAATTCATATTCTTCTTATTTAAATAAAGACATTAGAAATCAAAATTTCAAGTTTTTCGGAACAGTTCTTTCTGGAATCACGCAACAAAAACCTCGATGGGAAGGAGTTGTAGGTCAAACAGACGAAGCATTAGGGGATCTAATTGGGCAAGTTTATGTTTCTGAATATCTCCCGAAAGGATCTAAAGAAAAACTTGAAGAAATTGGAGTAAACATTCGAAATGTATTTGCCTCACACATAAAAAAGCTTGACTGGATGAGCGAATTAACCAAGAAAAAGGCTTTACATAAACTTAGTAAAATGGTTATGAAAGTAGGCTTTCCTGACAAATGGAAAGACTTAAGTGATTTAAAAATCGACAGGAAATCATATTGTTCAAATGTAATGAATGCAAACATCTGGGAATATAAACAAATGATAAGTAAGTATAAAAAACCTGTTGATAAATCAGAATGGGGAATGCAACCTCATACATATAATGCTTATTATAACCCTAGCAATAATGAAATAGTTGTTCCAGCATGCAACATAACTGTTCCTGGATTTGAAGGCAGAATGCCAGATGATGCCGTTTTATATTCTATAATTGGGGGATCAACTTTTGGACATGAAATGACTCATGGTTTTGATGATCAAGGTTGCCAATACGATGAAAAAGGGAATTTAAATAATTGGTGGACGAAAGAAGACTTAAACAAATTTCAATCAAAAACAAAACGTATAGTTTCACAATTTGACCGTTTTACAGTATTAAAAAACAAACATGTGAATGGAAGCGCTACCCAAGGAGAAAACATTGCCGATTTAGGAGGAGTTGTAATGGGATACGAAGCTTTCAAATCAACTAAACAATTTAAAACAAATCAAAAAATAAGTGGATTAAACCCAAATAAACGTTTCTTTTTAGGATATGCCTATGCGTGGATGGTAAATATAAATGATGAATCTTTAGCAAATCAAATAATGACGGATGTTCATTCTCCTGCTAGATTTAGAATCAACGGACCGCTAAGCAATATGCCGGAGTTTTATAAAGAATTTAAGGTTAAAAAAGGAAATAAAATTTACCTTTCACCTTCTGAAAGAGTTGTTATCTGGTGATTTAAAATAACAATAAACGATTATTCTGATTGAATTACTTTTTTAATAGTTTTAAAAAAAATGGCAATCTATTTCTATACAATCTTTGGTACACATAATCATTTGCTCCAAAAGTGTGATTAAATCTAACCACCTGAGGAATAGAAGAACCGCCAAAATCGAATATTAAATTACTTTTTGAATTCAAATGTATTACCTCATCCATAATAAAATGCATCGCACCTAAATCTCGGCCTTTCTGAGTAGTACCTCCCTTGATATAAATAATTCTATTATTTGTTATAGAAAAGAACGCTGAAGCAATTAATTCTTTACCTAGCCAACATTCGTAAATTTTACCTATTTTTCTTTTTTGCATTTCTGCAAGTAATGTATTAAGTCTAAAATAATGATCCTCTGTTATTTCCTTCAATGTTTCTCCCCTATTTTCTTTAAAAAGTTTTACTACATTTTCAGTATTAAGAGATAAGACTATTTCTAAATTATTCTTCTTTGCTTTGGTTAAATTTCTTTTAAGATTTGTAGAATATTTTTGAAAAATAATCTCGTAATTATCTTTCAAATCAATAAATTGGCATGACTTATCCGAAATATCAAAAGAAGAGTCAATTAATTTATTTCCAAAATTTAAATTAATATCAATCAATTTTATTTTGGAAGGAATACAATTAATAAATCTATTAATAAGATCATTAGATAAAGTAACCTTTGAAAAGACACCTAATTGAAGAGCGAATATCGGATTATAAAAATAATTTAATCCAAACTTAGATTTTCTTGTAATGGGAAATACAGCATCATAATCATTCAAAATTAAAGCGTCCCATTCATCACTTACAGACTTTAAATACCAGGAATATGCAAAAACAATTCCGTTTAAAGAATTTTCAATACAAGCATCCCATTTTATGAAATCAATTTCAGTATAAGAAACATATTTAATATCGCTTTTCATCTTTTCAGAACTGATTTCAAAGATGTTTTTATAAAATTATTAAATTCAAAACGATACAGATTTTGAGCTTTATTATTTTGAATATCATCCTGAATTACATCAAAGGCTGTATCGAGATGAATTAATCTAAATATGCTTTCATTTATTTCAATTTTACCCATTGCTCCTTTTTCAATAAGTAAGGATTCTAAAGAATTTAACGTATTTACAATTCCTGCTTTTTTTGTATAAACTTTTAAAACTTTATCTTCCAATCTTCCACTTTCATTCACTGATTTATATTTCAGATCCAAATACTTCCTATACGATACCTTTTGATCTTCTTCAACATAATGTGCAAAAGTGAAACTATGTTCTAAATCAACGTCAATCAGTAACATTTTAGCTTTTTTATTTTTTAAATAAGCAAAAATAGATTTACTTCCAAAAGTTGAATCACTTACTATTTCTGACAAATCATCTGCATCTCTTCCGAAAAGCATAAATGAATGAAGTGGATCTGAACTACGAATAAAATCTACTCGTTCAAATGTTAATTTAGACAAAGCTCCCATTTCAGGAGCATTTTTCAATTTATCAAAAACATCACCATCTTTAAAATCATCTATAAAGGCAGGAAAAAGTAATGTCCCATCTTTTAAAACTTTCTTAAAACTATCAACAAGTAAATTACTGTTTAATTTTTCTTTGTTTTTGAACGTATTATACGCCAATTTCGAAATATCAGATGCAATCAAAAGAGTATCGTCTTCTTTTAATCCTAAATTTTCCGCTATTTTTTGATATGGAATGTACACTTGATATTTAATTTTTAATAGTTGGTGTTTGATTTTTTATTATCATGGCACTACCTTGCCAATCAGGTATTTCAATCAAACATTCAGGAATAGTTATAATAAATTCATCTAACGCTTGTTTTGCCCCATCCCAATTGTGATTATAATCGTGAACAATAATAACACCACCTGGAGATAACTTGGGGTAAAAATATTCCAGGGCAGAGATAGTAGGTTTATATAAGTCTGCATCGATATTCACAAATGCAATTTTTTTTTCTTTCAAATCTACAGTAGTATCTGGGAAATAACCTTTATAAAAAAACACATTTGAACTACCTTTAAAGATTTCTTTTACTTTATTTAATTGCGTATCTGAAAAATTATTTGTTGTGTATCGATCGTCTTTATTTTTCTCTAAAAGTAAATCTTTGTCATCAAAACCTTCAAAAGTATCGAATAAATGAAAACCTCTAGTCAAATCCATTTCATGTATAATTTCAGCTGTTTCCCCTTGATAAACTCCTAATTCTACAAATGCACCTTCAACATTATCTCGTTTTAAACGTTCAATTTGAAACCAAAAATTATAAAATCGAACGCGATCCTTATAAGTTCTTTCAAGCTTTTTTAATTTTTTAGAGATATCTCCAGTCAGTAAACTACTTTCCCATTTATTAGGCTTACTGATAGTATAAGACCAAGTTGATTCAAAAAATTTAAACCCCAAAAAAAGTAGTGCAGCAAATATAACTGTTGTAATTATTTGAATTATGTCAATAGCTAAAATCAAAGTAATACTATTTTAAATTATGATTAGGCACGAAGATAAAAAGAATCTTCCTGTTTTAAACAGGAAATCTAATACTTCATATTTTAATCGTATTTTAGATCTAGAAAAGCAAAGCATGAATTAATAATAAATAAAAATGGAATTCGATCACGTTGGTATTGCAGTCAAAAATATTGAAGATTATTTTTCTTCTATGTTAAGTCCAATCCTTGGAATACCTGAATTAAGTGAGATTATTATAGATCCAATTCAAAATTGCAAAATTGCCTTTGCAACTAGTTCTAATGGAGTACGATTAGAATTAATTGAACCATTAAATGAAGAAAGCCCTGTCAATCAAATATTACAAAAGAAAAAAGGTGGGCTATACCATATGTGTTTTGTTGCTAATAATTTTGACGAAGACATAAAAAGGTGTCTTTCTAATAAATTTATTGCTTTAAGTAAACCGCAACCTGCTATTGCTTTTAATAACAGACGAGTTATCTTTTTATCTTCTCCTACTTTTGAAATAATTGAAATCGTTGAAGAAGAAAAATAAATGTTTATTAATCAAATAAAATCATTCATTTCTAAATCAATGTAATAAGGTCTTACATAGCTTGTTTTGAGATCCCAAACAAAAATTTCATCCTTTTGCTCAAATCCTGAAGATTTAAAAAAATCATGACAAGGTTTATTTTTATCTGTTCTACTGTAATTCGCTATCAATTTGGAACAGCCATTTTCTTTTGCAATACGAAATGCCACAGAAAGCATAGTTTCCTCTATTTTTCTTCCTATTACCCTACAACTCAATACGAAATCAGTAAAAAATAATACATTTTGCACCTTTTTTAAACCGATTACTCCAGTTAAACCAGCATCTCCAAAATTATCTTTTACCGAAAAAGTATATGTAAAACTATTCTCTTCAAAACTTTTATCCAACAACTCTTTTTCAGAATATCGAGCAGTCATCAAATTCATTTGATTTGTCTTATTCAATAATTGTAAAGCACGTTGAAAATTTTCATCATTAATTTTTTCACATTTCACTTTTATATCAATCGATTTCAACCATTCTTCCAAATCATTAAAGCCATTTTTATGCACATTCCTTTGCTTTTCCAAAGCGTATAATTCTGTCCGTTTTAAATCTTCCTCACTTATTGCATTGGAGTTAAAACAATCCAATTGCAATAAAAATTGCCTATATAACATTGGATCTTTTGGTAATTCGGGAACAAATACTTCAGGCAAAGAATGTTTTACCCTTTCCCTTTCAAAAGGATTATCGTCTAAAAAAACTATTGAATCCAATCCTAAATTTAACTCTTGAGAAATTTCAAAAATATTTTTTGCCTTATCATCCCAATTTATTCTCCAAGAAACAAAACTATCCTTCCTCAAAACCATTTCTGGATGGTCCTCAATAGCTTTTAAAGCAACTGATTCTTCATTTTTACTTGTAATAGCTAAAACAACGCCTAAATTTGATATAGATTTCAAAGCTAATTGAAAGTCTTTATAAGCTTCTCCGATTGGATTATGTCCACCTAAAATTAGATTTTCATAACCAACATCTCCAACAACACCTCCCCAAAGTGTATTATCCAAATCCGTAATAATTAATTTTCTAGAGCCTCCTTTTTCACTTTTAATACAAGATGAAATATCTTTGGAAGCGCTTGAAAATACAGATGTATGAAAAGGTGTTTTACTTAAATACCATAGTTTTGGACTATACGCTATATTACCTGAATTAGATATCCATTTCTGACTATTAAGTATAAATATATTCGGAATTGTAGATAAAGATCGCTCAAGGGTTGAATTCATTTTAGACAACACTTCAACTACACCAATTCCTGATTTTGTATTTACTATTCCACGATAATTTAGACTTAAATCAACTGTCCAATTGGCAACAAACAAAGACGAAACCCTTTGACTTGCCAAAATTAATAAATTTGAAAAATCTTGAATTTCTTGAATAAGTTTATCCATTTCAAACTTTTCATTATTAAGAAACGTCTGAAAAGTATTTAAGATTCTTTCTGGCTGTGTCCATACAAAAGCATAATCTGGTTTGTCAATCCAACAATCGTTTGAATCCGAAATTAAAGTTTGATGAACCTGGTTAAAGGGTGCGATTATAGTCTGTAATTTCTGATCTAATAAATCATTTTTTAAATACCCAGAAAGATTATTTATTGAAAAATCAGAGATCAAAAGAATTTTCATAGTTATCTTATAGTGAGTTTTTTACATAATTCATTAAAGAAGAAATATTCTTTAATTCTTTCTCTTTATTATCAATCAAATTTTGAATTTGAAGATTATAATTTAAATCTATTTCCTTTTGTAAATACTCTTCAATTGTAACCAAAAAATAAACCAACGTCAAACTGTCTAATTTCCCATTTCCTGTAAATCCAGCTCTTGAAAAAAGAATTTCTTCCTCCATTTTATCTAATTTATTCTCAAATTCTTGAGATAAATTAAATTCATCAATCGCTTTAAATATTATAATTTTAATTTTATCTAATTCCGACATAGTGAAAAATTCATTATTGAGATATAAAAGTGTAATATATCTTACCGCTTTGATTTACTTCGGTTGGAGAATAATCGAAGCGAGAAAGTTTAGCATATTTAAGTGCCTGTTCAATCATACAAGAATTAGCGGTCGAACTTCCGCTAGCTTCAGCAGAAGCACTAACAACTCTTCCATCTTGTCCAACTTTTATTACTATAACAACTCTACCTGTAGATCCATGACCACAAGTGTAACCAGGATTCCGAACGTTCCATTCATTATTTTGATGAGGCATCCTATTCTGTAAAGACCATTCAACCATTACATTTCCTTTTACAGCATTATTACTTCCTGTTTGTGAATTAGTTGATTTAACAGGAGTATTTGATTTATTTTTTTCGTTCTTTTTTCGTTCTTCATCCATTTGTTGAATCGCTTTCCTTTTTGCGGCTCCTCCAGTTTCTTCAAACATTTTTCTTTCTTCTTCGCGAACCATTTTTTCAACATCTTCTGAAGTGGATTTTGTAGCTGTCCAATCCTCCTCAGAGCGAGAACGATTGTCATTCATATCCCGAGCTGTATTTGTCACTTTTCCAGCTTCAAATTGTGGTGGAACTTCTATGTTTTCAGGTTTTAAAGCTACTTCTTCTTTTGGCTTTTCAAGTCTAGCTCCTTCAGTAAAAGGTTTAATCTCAAAATATTCAGGAATAGAAGTCAATTGCAAATACATAAATATCCCAATATAAGTTGCAAATGCAGCTATAATACCGAATTTATATTTATCAATAAAATTGAAAAAATTATTCATCCCCTACTTTTGGATTTGGCTTAATAATTTTATTTTGCGGAAGATACAAATAATGAACCTCATCTTGCTTCGTTAAAATTAAAAAATCTTTATCTATTATTCGAATTTGCTGATATTCAATAGGTACTATTACTTCGCCAGTTACAGAATAAATACCATGAAGATATTTTAAACCAACCATAACCCTATTTTTATCAATCCTATTAATCTCATTAAAAGTAATCGGAAGTGTAACTATGCCCTGAGGATTTATTAAACCTAATAATGTATCTTTCTCTACAACAGCAAAGCCGTCGTTAAAGCTTTCTGCAAAATCAAATTGTGCTGAAATGACAGGATTATTAAGTAGATCTAAAAATCCCCAACCTTTCCCTTTTGTAAATGCTATTAGAGAGCTAAACTTCCCTAAATGAAGATAAGTTGCTGGAATAATTATTTTCCCAAGATGATCAATAACACCATATTTACCTTTTATTCTAATTACAGCATAAGCGCCTTTATACTGACCTACTTCAATGAAATTTGGAAATTCATCAAATTTCATATCAATTATTAATTTACCCTCGCCGTTTATATACCCTAACTTTCCTTTGTTTGTAACGATAGCCCTATCTGTAGACAATAGACCTATCATATCGTATTTAATCGAATCTATTAAAGTTCCATTTTTTCGACAAATGCCAAAACGACCTTCTTTCTCAAATACAAGTAAAGAATCATTAAAAAAATGTATCGATTCAAAAACTGGTGATACTATTAATGCTCCATAAGTATCAATAAAAGCTTGTTTTCTTCCTAATTGAACTTTTGCAATTCCATTTGAGAAGGAAAAAGCCTCTGAATACTTTTCTTCTAAACGCTGAAAACCAGAATTATCATAATAACCAAAAAGACTATCCTTTTTCCCATAAATTAAGCCTTCTGAAAAGGTTCCTAAATCCTCAAAATCAATTGGTAATATGATATGACCAACTCTATTTATTATTCCGAATTTATCTTTTAATCCTACAATTGCACGTCCACCTTCGAAATCAATTGCTGAATCATATAAAAGATCAATAATTAAATTATTTCCTTTATCAATAAATCCATATTTACCATTTTTCATTACAACAGCAACTCCTTCACTAAAAAAACCTACATAATCATATTCAGGTTGAATAATTGGTGCACCTTCATAATCCATAAAACCATACAATAACCCTTCTTTAAAAGGTACAAGTAAACGTTTAGAAAATTTTATATCTTGTTGTAATTCAGACTGGAATGGATAATTAGGGTACGAATTTTGAAAACTCAATATTCTATCATCTGAATAATCAACTAAAAAAAGTTTGTACACATTTCTCCAAGCAACCTCTACATTCCTATTGAATGGAAAGTTTTCAATAAATAGATAATATTCATCCAACTTTTTATTAATAATTGACAATTCATATATTTTATCTTCTGCGTCTTTTACATATCGATTTCTAGAATAATCTTTACAAAATGAAATATATGAATCCATTGTTCCACTTGCTGTCACTTCTTTATATTGACACAATTCTAAAACTTTTTGAGCATCCCTGATAAATTCGCTCGAAGGATATTTAGCCATGAAAGATCGTAATTCAATAGACGTATTAATTTTTACGGCACTTTCAAATGCTAACGAATCCCTTTTATAAATTGCCTGAAAACGTTCATTTGACCAATCATTTTTTTGAATAAAGTTCTCAAATCCTAAAACAGTATTTTCTTTTAAAGCAAATTCGTAATACTGTAAACTAATCTTCTGACGTAGGTTAATGATATTCAAATAATCAAAACCATATTGTCGAAGTTTTATTTTTTCTGGATCTCCAACAAAAATAAAATTTCGTTCAGAAATACAAATGTATTTATAAGCCGAATCTAAAGCGTGAAAAGGATTATCATTTCTAAAAAAGATAGTTGCTAAACCAAATCCAGCAGCTGAAGAATCTTTTTTTAAAGATTTAGTGAAAATTTTCTTTGCTTCAAAGTAATTATATTCCTTTAATGCAATATATCCTTTTTCTATTCCGCTAGCTTTAATTGAAAGAGAGAAAAAGAATATTGCTACTGAAGCAAAAAGTATCTTAATATATGATTTCACATTCAAAGGTAAGAAATAGACTGCAAGACTGCAAGACTTAAAACACAAGTTTTATTAATGAAAATATTTTCAAAAAAAAAGCCCCCAATAAGGAGGCTTTTATATCTTTCAATAATAAATTATTTCTTGATTGTTTTCGCGTAACGATTTTGAAACTTATCAATACGACCTGCAGTATCCACAAATTGAACAATACCTGTAAAGAACGGGTGAGATTTGTGCGAGATATCCAATTTAAATAATGGATATTCAACACCATCTTCCCATTTAATAGTTTCGCTAGTTGTAGCGCAAGATGGACAAATAAAAGAATAGTCATTTGACATATCTTTGAATACTACCATTCTGTAATCTTCTGGGTGTATATCTTTTCTCATTTTAATTTTATTATATGCTATTTAAAGTTCCTTTATTAAAGGGAGTGCAAATTTAATCAAAGTTTTTAAAAACACATCATTTTTTTTTAAATTAAAATAAACTTTAATTTGTTTACGTTACATTTGAGGTAAAATGTAATACAAAACAGTGAAAAAAAATATCTATATAATTTTCATAGCCTTAATTTCTATTTTAATATTGAATTCTAGCTGTAAAAAAATTAAAGGTTTTTCAAAAGGAAACTTAACGTTTTCTATTGACACCCTAGTATTTGATACTGTATTTACGACAATTGGTTCGACTACTCAGCTCTTTAAAATTTATAATGAAGATAGTAAGACAGTAACCATAGATCAAATTGAATTAATGGGAGGAACTGATTCACCTTTTAGAATAAATATTGACGGAATTCCTGGAAAACTCTTTTCATCAGTCAAATTAGAAGGGAAAGATAGTTTATTTGCTTTTGTAGAAGTGACATTAAAAGTGAATAACCAAACTAATCCAATGGTCATAAAAGATTCTATTCGATTTAGAACAAATGGTAAAGATCAATATCTTCAATTAAGAGTCTGGGGGCAAGATATGTATTATCACTATTCACGTTTAACGGAAGGGAACCAATTACTTGACCTAAACGAGGGGATTTGGCCAAACGACAAGCCTCACTTAATTTATGGCGCAGCTTTTATCGATGAAGGCAAAACTTTATCCATTCAAGCTGGAACAAAAGTGTATTTTCATAAAAACGCTTTATTATACAACTATAAAGGAACTTTAAATGTAAACGGTGCACTTAACAATGAAGTAATATTTCAAGGAGATCGATTAGAATCAGATTATGAAGATGTTTCTGGTCAATTTTATGGAATATACTTAGATCATGCACTTCCTTCTTCTATTAATTATGCTATAATAAAAAATGGAACTACGGGTATTCATCTTTTTGAAAACAATACTTCTAATACAAATCAATATACATTAAGACTTACGAATACTAAAATATTCAACAACACAAATAATGGCGTCTTAATATATTCTGGAGCAAGTGTTTACGCTGACAATTGTGTCATTAGTAAAAATGGAGGTTTTGGATTATTGGTCCTTCTTAGTGGGGATTTTAACATCAACCATTGCAACATTTTAGGATACAATTCAAGTTCTAAAAATCAAGCTGTTGGGATAACAAATCACTTTATAATTGACAATCAAATGCATGTCGGATCAATACATCAAGGAATAATTCGGAATTCAGTAATATACGGGAATCAAACTTCAGAAATTGCTTTTGACACAATTGGAAATACACCTGGAGTTACATTAAATTTCGACATTCAAAGATGTTTAATTAAAAAAGAAATAGTCGGAACAGATTCATATTATACAAATGGGAATTTATGGAATATAGACCCGCTTTTTAACAATATTACCAACAACAAATATACTTTTACAAATTCATCCCCCTTAAATGGTTCTGCCGACATACTCTATCCTACTCTATCAGGATTAACAATTGAAGGAATAACTGTTAGCCCTCCAAATATTGGGGCATATTGAATTTAAACACTTCAGTTTGGTTCATAAAAAAAGGGAACCGAAGCTCCCTTTTCATTAAATCAATTATGTGAATTATGCGTTTTGAGCATTCATTTCATCTAAAACATTCATTACATCTTTTACTGCAATTGCTGATTCAGCTAATAATGCTTTCTCATCTGCATTCAAGTCTAATTCTATGATTCTTTCGATTCCATTTTTACCTAAAACTACAGGAACCCCTAAGTAAATATCTTTCAAACCATATTCACCTGTTAACCAAGCACAAACTGGGAAAATACGTTTTTGATCACGAACAATAGCTTCAACCATTTGAGCTGCTGCTGCACCTGGAGCATACCAAGCCGATGTTCCTAATAATTTAACGATTTCACCGCCTCCAAATTTAGTACGTTCGATAATTTCATCTAATTTTTCAGTAGAAATTAATTCAGTAACTGGAATACCACCAACAGTAGTATAACGAGGAAGTGGAACCATAGTATCTCCATGACCACCCATCAAAACTGCTTGAATATCTTTAGGAGAAATATTTAATTCTTCTGCAAGAAAAGCACGGTAACGAGCTGTATCTAAAACACCAGCCATACCAAAAATATGATTAGGGTTTATTTTAGCTGCTAAAAATGCACAATAAGTCATTACATCCAAAGGATTAGAAACGATAATTATTTTTGCATTTGGAGAATATTTAACAATATTTTCTGTAACAGACTTAACGATACCTGCATTAGTAGCGATCAAATCATCACGAGACATTCCTGGTTTACGCGGTAAACCTGAAGTAATAACAACAACATCTGAATCAGCTGTTTTTGAATAATCATTCGTAGATCCAATAGTTCTTGAATCATAAAGATTTATTGGTGATGTCTGCCAAATATCTAAAGCTTTACCTTCAGCAAAACCTTCCTTAATATCAAGCAAAACGATTTCGTTTGCAATTTCTCTTTTTGCTAATACGTCAGCACAAGTTGCTCCTACGTTTCCAGCTCCTACAACGGTTACTTTCATTTCTTTGTTATTTTGAATATCTAAATAAAATATAATCTGCGTCAAAAGTAAACAATTTGAAAATAAAAATGTGTTATTTTGTATGGAAAATAAAGTATTTCTCATTAAAGAAGGAGAAAAGGCAACCATATCAAAAGCAACACGTCATACAACTGATAGAATTGTGGAAGACAAAGACAAAATAAAAGGGTTTATAACTGGCTGTTTACGAAATGATAGAAAGTCACAAGAACAATTATTTAAACTTTTTTATGGTAAAATGCTAAGTATTTCAATGCGTTACACACACGACAGAGATACCGCACAAGAAATTGTTCAAGATAGTTTTATCAAAGTTTTTGAAAAATTAAATTTATTTGATAATTCAGGTTCTTTTGAAGGTTGGCTAAGACGAATAGTTGTAAACACAGCTATAGACTATATTCGAAAATCTAAAAAAGATCCTTTTTTAACAGATAATGACAATGACTTTAAGTTAGGTAGCACAGACCCAATGGAAGAATTGGAAAATATCCAATTATCAGAGGTAAAAACAGAGGTGATAATGGCAGCAATTCAACAATTATCTCCAGCATACAGAACTGTTTTCAATATGTTTGTAATTGAAAATTACTCCCATAAAGAAATCGCTGAAATATTAGGGATAAGTGAAGGTACTTCAAAATCTAATCTATCAAAAGCAAAAGTTAATATTCAAAAATTAATTGAAAATAAATTAGTTAATCTATTGTAAATAGAATGAAAACAAACTTTGATAAAAATATTCAAGACAAATTTGCAAATCACGAATTTTCGTATGATGCAAATGCTTGGACTTCCTTAAGCAAAGAATTGGATAAAAAAATGCCAACTTCGAGAAAATCAAACACAAAGTGGTGGTTAACTTCTATGCTAATAATAGCAACTACCATTTCTGGAATATACGTTTTCAAAACTTCGAATTCTACTAATCAAAAAGTGATTTCAAAAAACACTTCCGAATTACCTAAGAGAATCAAACAAACAAATACGAATGATCAGAAAAACGATAATGGTAAAAATGTATCTCAAAAATCAACTGAATTAATTAATACTAGTGTCAAAAACAATAGCGCGATTGAAAAAACAAATGATTCAAAAAATCCAAATGCAATTGTGATCAATTCGATTGATAAAAAAGAAAATTCAAACATTAATCTTATTTATAAAGAGAAAATAAATACTAGTGACTCGAAAAATATTCAACCTCAAGAAAAAAATACGGATATTATTTCTCCTTCAAACAATGAAAACAAAAATGAATCGAATATTAAGACTGATTTCGATATTGAAAATGAAATCTATTATGAAAAAGGATTACCTTCTATTAAAGTTAAATCGAGCAATACAGCTGTAAACTATGAATGGACTTCCAATAATAAAGTAATTCAGCAAAAATCGAAAGAAGTTGAATTGCATTACTTCAAAAAAGGAACTTATTCAATCTCATTAACGACTACTAATCAAAGTGGGCAAAGTTCTACTGAAACAAAAAACATTACAATAAATAGCGATTATAATTTACTAGCAGTTGATGCATTTAGCCCAAATGAAAATAATTCTAAAATCAATACTTTTATACCATTCGCATTAACCGAAAGAAATACCCAATTCACGATGGTGATTTTAGACGCTAAAAATGGTGGGATAATATACCAAACCAATGATGCTAATCAACCTTGGGATGGTATCGATATAAGAACAGGTAATATGGTGCCTCAAGGCGAAAACTGTTTATGGAAAGTTACTATTTACAATCCAGAACCAGGTGAAAACTCAATATACAAAGGGATAATATTAAGAATGTAATCAAAAAATAATTTCTGTATTTTGTTCTAAAAATTCATTTAATTGCTTTTGAATATTTCTTTTATGGTTGATATCTTCTTTAGATCCATTGTGAATACTTCTATGAGATAAAGATTTTCTAAAATTTGAAACTTTTTGATTTAATAAAATTGTTTTTTCATCGAAATACATTTTTTCAAAGCTTTTCCATACATATTCAATAGCCTCTTCAGATGGATGAATCCGATCTAATTTATAGAAGCGATAATCTCTCAATTCATCTATTACAATCTCATAAGACGGAAAATAATGATTCTCAAAATCTAAGGTTAACATTCTTACAAGTTCAATCAGTATAGCTTTACTTTGATTATTTTCAATTAAACCATCCCGAATATGACGAACAGGGCTAACTGTAAACACAATTTCGATTGTAGGATTTACAGATTTAATTAATTGAATAGTTTGAATCCACTCGCTATATAAAACATTAATTTCGGATAACTCTTTTTCAAATTTTACACTTGGTAGCTTATGACAATTGGCTACTAATTGATCATTTTCTATTAATCTATACCCCCAAGCTGTTCCAAAAGTGATGTAAACAACTTTAGAAATTTTTAAGTTTGAAACAAAATCATTTCGTAATGCTTTTAATTTTACATTCAATTCTTCTTTCGAAAAATTAAATACGGTACTGTTGGCATCCCAAGATAAATAAATATCATTTCTTAAAAAAACTCTCTCCTGCTCAACCCCTACTATAGATTCTCTAATAAATCTGCTTAATAATGTTGGATGAAAAACAGTACCAAAAGGATTTGAAGCAACTTTCATCCCACTATTCTTGGCTTTTAAAGCAATTTCATCTGAAAAACAACTCCCTAAAAAGATAATTCCATCTCCATGCCGAATACTAAAATCAGAAGGTTGTATTTCAAAATTGAGTTTAAAATTCATATTAGCAAAAAACTAAATAATTAAAGTAAAGTGCCAAATTTAACATTTTTTATCTATAAAGTTATAGGGATAATATTGACTTTTAGGAGAGCAATAATTAATTTTGGGCTTGAATAGACATTTGTCTTCTCAAGTTTAAAAACATCACTCATTATGGAAAATGAATATGTAAATACAAGGCTAAAACGAAGAAAAAGAGTATTGTTAGTGCTTATATTATTAATGGTATTAGCTGTTTCTTTTTTTGATAAAATATCTTATTTAATTAAATTAATTTTCTAAACTAACAATTAAAAATCAAGACATCAAAGCCTTGGCATTTAAAAGTGCCGCTTCGTTAATTTCTTCACCACTCATTAATCTAGCTATCTCTTCTACTCTTTCAGTCTCATTTAAAATACTAACACTGGTTAAGGTTCTATTCTCTTTATGGGATTTCTCAACTTTAAAATGATAATCCGCTTTACCTGCTACTTGTGGTAAATGTGTAATTGCAATAAGTTGTAAATTTGCTCCCATTCTTTTCAATAAAACACCTATTTTTTGAGCAACATCTCCTGAAACTCCAGTATCTATTTCGTCAAAAATAATTGTCGGTAATTGCTTTTTAGAAGATACTAAATTCTGCAATGCAAGCATCAATCGCGACAATTCTCCTCCGCTTGCAGCTTTTTCAATACTAACAGGAACCATACCTTTATTAGGTGAGAATAACATTTTCACATCTGTGCAACCGTGGTTATTTAATTCATCGCGCTTTAAAAAATCGAAAAGAAATTGCGTATCTGGCATTTTCAAATCGGACAAAAGCTCTTTCACAGCTTTCTCTGATGATTTAGCCTCTGAAATTCGTTTTTCGTGAAGAGTATTTGCCAAAAGAATTGAACTAGACTTTAGTATTTCTAATTCTTTAGTTTTCGATTCTATCAATTCTTGAAGCTCACTAGTATCATCTAAACCCAAAGATAAATTCTCTTTTAAAACAATAAGTTGATCTTGGTTTGAAAAATTATGTTTTCTAAGAACTCTATTATAATGATCAATCAAAAGCGTTAATTCGTTTAATCTTTCAGGATTTATTTCAATTTTATCTAAATAATTTTCTGCTTCACCTGAAATGTCTTGTAATTCAATTAAAGAAGACTGAATTCGTTGAGCTAATTCATCTACAGTCGCATCAACTCCTTTTGATTTTTCTAGTATAGATTTTAATTTCCTTAAGGTTCCAGAAGCTCCATCTTCACTTTCAATTGCTGAAACAATCGAACTTAAAGTTAATTTTAAATTATCGACATTTTCGTTTCGAGTTAACTCTAATTCTAAATCCTGATAATTATGTTTTTCTAAATGTAATTCTTCTAACTCTTCTAATTGAAAACGATTATAATCAGTCTGTTGCAAAGAAACTGCTAGTTTATCTTTTAATTGAATCAAAATTTTTCGCTCTGAATTCCAATTTTTAAATTTCAGATTATATTCTTGCCGTAACTCATCCAAGCCAGACAAAGTATCTAATAATTCAATTTGAAAATCTGCTTTTCTAAGTTCTAATGTATTATGTTGAGAATGAATATGAACCAATTGTTCTGTCAACTCTTTTAAAACTACTAATTGAACTGGAGTATCGTTAATAAAAGCTCTTGAACGACCTTGACTATTGATTTCTCTACGAATAATTGTCGGGTTTAAACTATCGATATCGTTGGATTGAAAAAAAGATTCCAAATGAAAATTTGCTAATTCAAATTCAGCTTCAACTATAGCTTTATCTGTCGCAGGACCAATAACTGAAAAATCTGCTCTTTCACCTAAAATTAAATTTAAGGCACCTAAGAGAATCGATTTCCCCGAACCTGTTTCTCCTGTAAGAGTAGTGTAACCTTTTTTAAAATCTAACTCTACAAAGTCAATCAATGCAAAGTTTTGAATACGTAAAGTAGAAAGCATTAATTTAAGATTTGTTCGTATTTAGATGAATTTGCCGGATCTATTTTCTTTAAAAGATTCACAATTTCTGTTTTTTCCTTTGGATCAGCATCGATATATAAATTCTTTAATTCGGTAACTTTTGCTTGACAAAAATTCAAAACATTGATTGAATTTGGTCTAGTTGAAGATATTTTATCTAATTTTAATATAGCAGCTGAAATCGCTTTTCTTCCTTTTGCCTTATCTTCATTTAATACATCTATTCCTTTTCTATGATATTCGTAATTACATTCTCTCAAAGGCTCAAACAATTGATGTAGGATATTATCAACTAACCAATACCTATTTCTTTTTCCTTTCCCAGATTCATTTGATTGCCATCCAGCGCCCCCTGAAAGCTGCGCATTTGAAACAATTTGTTGCGCCTGTGTAAAATATGGAGTTCCGCCTTTTAGTGAAAATGAATCATAATCCATTCCTAAAATAAAATATCCATAAAACGCAAGTAAAGAACTTAAGTTATCTCTATATCCATTTTTAGGTAATATTAATGCAGTTCCTCCTGTATAATTAACTTGTATTTCAGTATCGTCAAAATTAAATAAAGTTGTGTTATAGGATGAATTCAACGCTGGCCTTGTAGACTGAATTTGCATGGATCCATTAAATTGTCCGAATGAAGGAATCGCTGTTATTTGAAATTGTATTTGACAATTAATCCTTTCTTCTGTTTTGAATTTATCATTTGTCCATTGCTGGTTATTCATAAACTCATACATTGCTGTTTTTAATTGCTCTAATAAAGCTTTATCCGCTGTTGAAGCTTCTACTTTTGCTTCCAAAATATAAGATACTTGACAATTAAATTCTTGAGAAAAAGAAGTGTTGACATTTAATCCAACAAAAAATAAACAAAAAATAATTTTTAAAAAATTCATTTCAAATAGGTTTGAAAATACTTAACGATGTCATCTGCAACATCCACTTTAGTCTTTAACTCAAAGCTAGTGAAATTATTGTGATTATCTAAAATTGAAATTTTATTTGTATCGTGACCAAACCCTGCGCCATGATCTTCTAATGAGTTCAATACAATGAAATTCAAATTCTTTCGACGCAACTTATCTTCAGCGTATTGTTTACCATCGTTTGTTTCTAATGCAAATCCAATAAGACATTGATCCTCTGATTTAGTAGATCCTGCCCAATCCAAAATATCTGGATTTTTAATCAATTCAATTGTTAAACTGTCTTCACCCTTTTTTATTTTCTGATTCGCAATTGTTGAAGGTCTGTAATCCGCAACCGCAGCTGAAAAGATTCCAACATCTGATTTTGACCAATTTAATTGAACTGCATCTAACATATTTTGTGCAGACTGTACCTTTATCAAGGTAAGGTTTTCATGTTTAATATCTAATTTTGTTGGACCTGAGATCAGAAGTACTTCCCCTCCTTTTTCAAGAATGTTTGAAGCTAATGCGTACCCCATTTTACCTGAGGAATGATTCCCAATAAAACGAACTGGATCAATTGATTCGTATGTTGGGCCGGCTGTTATTAAAAACTTTTTTCCTGCAAAAACATTAGATTTTGAGAAAAACGATTCTAAAAAAGTAAATAAATTTTCAGGTTCTGCCATTCTTCCTTGACCAATCAAACCACTTGCTAATTCTCCAGATTCAGCAGGAATAATTTTAACTCCATCCAAACGTAGAAGCTCTAAATTTCGTGTAGTCGAAGGGTGAATATACATATCTAAATCCATTGCTGGCGCAACTATAACAGGACATTTCATTGAAAGATATGTCGCTAAAAGTAAGTTGTCACAACCTCCAGTCGCCAATTTATGAAGTGTATTGGCAGTTAGTGGAGCAATTAAAAAAACATCTGCCCATAATCCATATTCTACATGGTTTGTCCAAGAACCATCGCTCTTATCCCAAAATTCTATGCCTACAGGGTTTTTAGATAAAGTAGCTACAGTTAGTGGACTTATAAAATCACAAGAGGCAGGAGTCAAAATACATTTGACTTCTGCCCCTGATTTTATTAATAATCTTATTAAGGATGCAATTTTATAAGCTGCTATTCCTCCTGTAATACCTAGAAGAATGCGTTTCCCTTGCATTTTTTTGTTTTATTTTTGAATTACTTCTGGGTGACGAACATAAATTTCATCATTCAATAACTGATCAATAGCCATAGAAACAGGTTTCGGAAGTTTTTCGTAGAATTTAGAGATTTCTATTTGTTCTCTATTTTCAAAAATTTCTTCTAAATTATCAGTCGAAGATGCAAATTCTTGCAATTTTTGTGTCAACTCTTCTTTCAACTCTGTGCTGATTTGATTAGAACGTCTTGACATTGCTACGATAGATTCATAGATGTTTCCTGTTACTTTTTCAATATGAACAGTATCTCTAGTAATAGTAGAACGTTCTGCAGTGCTGTTTTTAAAATTCATTCTTGTTTATTTTTTAGAATTAACTTCTTGAAGTGCCTTTTCCATCAAATCGCTTATAGAGTTAACCTCTCTCTTATATTTGGAATTTGGGAATTCAATTACAAAATTACGATATCTTTCTAAAGTTTCCTCTATTCTTTGCTTTTTTTTCTCTTCAATACTGTTTTTTGTTAAAATGAAAGAATTATTAACAAAAATAAAACCTACTTCTTCTTTAAAAATTGATCCTGGATAATCATCCATAAATGTTTTTGATGTAGTAATTGCAGCTTTATAATTTTCTGTTTTAGAATATAATTTCACCACATTATAATCTTTAGTTTCTAATTTAAAACGTAATCGATCCATTACATTATTACATGAATCGACTAAATCTGAGTTCGGATATTTATTAATAAATTGCTGTAAATCATTTATAGCTAATTCAGTATCGTTCTGATCCAAAGAAAATTCCGGTGAGTTATTAACCGCACAAATTGCAGATAAGAACAATGTTTCTTCAGCTTTGGGACTAAATGGAAAACGTTGGTAAAAAGAGCCTAAATAATAACCCCCCATATGATAATCTTTCTCTGCATAATATGCTTTCCCAATTCTGTAATAAGCTAACTCACCTTCTCCAGTTTTAGGTACACGCTGATAAATTTGTTCATACAATGTAACCGAACGCATGTATTGTTTTTTTTCATAAAGTTCGCCGGCAACCTCAAACTTTCGCTCATAATTATCACCTTTTACAACACTATTATATCCTGAACAACTTGTCAAAACTAAAAATGCCGAAAGTATTATATATATAATTCTTATTTTCATTAGGGTCAAAGGTAAATAAAATCGTGTTAAGAGGTGCTTTTTTTCAAATCATTTACAAAATCTTGTCCTGAAGTCTTAAATGCCTTAATCAATAAATCGCCTATTAAAAAAGTTTTCAGCCTTGAATCTGAATATTCACTTGTAAATTTTAGAATCTGAATACTTTTCATTTATAATTTTTTTTCAAAAATATTGATCCTAATAATTTCAAAATATGATTGCGCTCATCAAAGAAAAATAATTACTTCATTTCTTTATATATTAACGCAAAACCTTTTTTTATATGGTACATTTGGATTTTAAAAAGTTAAAATATAAAAAGATGGAAAAACCAATTATTGCAGGAAAAACACCGATAGCTGTTGAATTAGAAGCAGGTAAAACGTATGCTTGGTGTTCATGTGGAAAATCTGCCAATCAACCATTTTGCGATGGTTCACATAAGGGATCTGAATTTGTTCCTAAAGTTTTTGAAGCAGAAGAAACTAAAACAGCTTATTTATGCAACTGCAAACACACAGCTAACCCTGGTTTTTGCGATGGATCACACAATAAACTTTAACTAATTTTATATTACTGATTAATATTGATTTCAGTATTAATCAGTAATGTTTTTTTTGAATTCTTTCAACCTCCTCCCAAGATAAAATCTTGTACAATTCTAAAATTAATTCAATACTCCACATTTATTTTAATTTCTTTAATTATTAGACTTAGAATAAAGTTTGCTTTAGTAGGTCAAAATTTTCAAAGTAATCTAATGAAAAAAATTGAATTAAAAAAAGTACAATCATTCAGCTTAAAGGAGATTTAAATGCTAAAATATATAAAGTTGAATCTGGATTGTTAAGGAGTTTTTCAATCGATAATAAAAAGAGTGCAAAATAAATAAAATCATTTTCATTTAATCTTAATATAGATTAATGGATTGCTTATTTTAATTTACAGCTTTGTATTATTAATAAAGATTTAACTAAGTAAATCGTTGAATTATGAATACTTGATATTTCATAGGAATTAGTAAAACAAGAAAAAATCTTAGAATACCAAAATTATTTTGGAAATAAACTTTTAAATAAAACATGGAAATTGGAATAGATAGTTTTGCAGCAGCTCCAACTAATTTAGGGATAAGCAATTCACAAGCATTAGGCGAATTAATCGATAGAATTGAATTAGCGGATCAAGTTGGTTTAGATGTTTTTGGAATAGGTGAACATTATAGAAAAGAATTTTTAGATTCAGCTCCAGCAATTATACTTGCAGCAGCAGCATCTCGAACAGAAAAAATCATTTTAACAAGTGCTGTTTCAGTTCTAAGTTCAGCAGATCCTGTTCGTGTTTTTCAAAATTTTTCAACTTTAGATTTGATTTCAAAAGGCAGAGCTGAGATAGTTGTAGGACGTGGTTCTTTTACTGAATCGTTCCCACTATTTGGATTAAACTTACACGATTACGACGAACTTTTTTCAGAAAAATTAGATCTTTTATTAAACATTCGTGACAATGAATTTGTGAATTGGTCAGGAAAATTTCGCCCTTCACTTTCTAATCAACCGATATACCCTCGTCCATTACAAAGCAAACTTCCCATTTGGCTTGGTGTTGGTGGAACACCTGCATCTTTTACTCGTGCCGGAAAACTGGGACTACCGCTTATGGTTGCAGTTATTGGAGGAGAAACGCATCGTTTCAAACCACTTATCGATTTATATAGACAAGCAGGTGAAAAGGCTGGTTTTTCTCCAGATGAATTAAAAGTAGGTCTTCATTCACTTGGATTTGTAGCCAATACTTCGTCTGAAGCAATTGCAGAATACTACCCTGGTTATAAAGAAATGTTTACAAGAATAGGAAAAGAGCGTGGCTTCCCCCCTGTTACAAAAGATCGATTTGATGCTCAAAATGGTTATTTAGGTGCATTAGTTGTTGGAAATCCGGAAGAGGTTGCTGAAAAAATTCTCAGACATAGTAAAGCTCTCGGTGGAATAGATAGGTTTACATTTCAAATGGATGCTGGCTTAACCCATGCACAACTTTGTAAATCCATTGAATTAATTGGGACAAAAGTTATCCCATTAGTGAAAAATGCGGTAAGTAACTAAAATTACTTATTTTGTTTTAAAGATTAAAAAAATCACGCATTCAATAGAAGCTTAAATTTCAATTAAAAAACTAAATTTGTTTTTATATGAAAAAATACATTTTCCTATCAATAGCAATTATGACAAGTGTTCCAAGATTATTTTCGCAAGAAGTAGACCCATATATTTGGCTTGAGGATGTCGATGGAACAAAAGCTCTTGAATTTGTAACGAAATATAATACAAGTTCAATAGAGAAATTAAGTCGTGAAAAAAACTATCAAACTATTTATGATAAAAGTTTAGATATTTATAATTCAACAGATCGTATTGCTAACCCATCGATTGAAGGAACTCATGTGTACAACTTTTGGCAAGATAAAATACACGAAAGAGGAATATGGAGAAGAACATTGAAAGAATCTTACTTAACGGAAAATCCAAGTTGGGAAATCCTTTTAGATCTTGATGAGATGTATAAGAAGGATGGTGTTAAATGGGTTTTCAAAGGTTCAACAGGATTATATCCAAAATATGATCGCTATCTAATAAGTCTGTCTAAAGGTGGTGGTGATGCAGTTGTAACAAGAGAATTTGATATGAAGACCAAAAGCTTTATTGAAAATGGTTTTTATATTGATGAATCAAAAGGAGGAGCAAGTTTCTACGATGAAAACACATTAATCGTTTCTTCTGATTTTGGAGAAGGAACTCTAACAAGCTCTGGCTACCCAAGACAAGTAAAATTATGGAAGAGAGGAACATTGTTAAAAGACGCGCAATTAATTCATGAAGGTGTTATTTCAGATGTAAGCACTAGTGGATACAAATTGTATGACGGGGATAAAAGTTATTTCATTGTCTCGCAAGGAACTACATTTTACACTAATAAATATTTCATTTGGATTAATAATCAATTGACTAAATTAAAAATACCTGAAGATGCTGATTTTTCAACAATCTTAAATGATCAATTAATTATCACCTTAAAATCAGACTGGAAAATAGGATCAACAATTTTCAAACAAGGTTCAATTGTAAGTGCAAATTTCACATCCTTAATTAAAGGAATAACAGATGTTAAATTAGTATACGAACCAGATGAATTCTCTAGTATTTCAGACATTACAACTACAAAAAATAAACTATTAATCAATGTTTTAACGAATGTTAAAAATGAGCTTTACATTTACACGTTAGAAAGCCAAAAATGGGTAAAATCAAGAGTTAATGCCCCTGATTTTGGAACAATAAATGTAGGCTCAACAGATGAATTATCGGATGAATACTTTTTTTATTTCCAAAACTTTTTAACTCCTTCCTCATTATATTTTGCAGATGCGAATACTAATACTTTTAAAATAATCAAATCGCTTTCGGCATATTTCGATGGCACTAAATACAAAGTAGAACAATTCAAAGCCAAATCAAAAGATGGTACAATGATTCCATATTTTGTAGTTTCTTTAAAATCAGTCCTATACAATGGTCTGAACCCTACCCTATTATATGGTTATGGTGGATTTGAAATTTCTTTAGCTCCAAGTTATTCTGGCACTTTAGGAAATGCTTGGCTAGAAAATGGTGGTGTTTATGTTCTTTCTAATATTCGCGGAGGTGGAGAATTCGGACCGAAATGGCATCAAGCTGGGTTAAAAGATAAAAGACAAAACGTATACAACGATTTTTATGCCATCGCAGAAGAATTGATTTCTAAAAAAATAACCTCACCAAAACATCTCGGTATCATGGGAGGAAGCAATGGAGGTTTACTTGTTGGTGTTGCATTTACGCAACGTCCAGATCTTTTCAATGCTGTAATTTGTGCAGTTCCACTTTTAGATATGAAACGTTTTAATAAACTTTTAGCTGGTGCTAGCTGGATGGGCGAATATGGCAATCCTGACATTCCTGAAGAATGGACTTTCATTCAAAAATTCTCACCATACCAAAACCTGAAAAAAGGAGTTAAATATCCAGAAGTATTTTTCACTACTTCAACTCGTGACGACCGTGTACATCCTGCACATGCAAGAAAAATGGTTGCTAGAATGGAAGAAATGGGTTATCCTGTTTATTATTATGAGAATTTAGAAGGTGGCCATGCTGGTGCTTCAACAAATGACCAACGCGCAAAGTTAGCAGCATTGCAATATTCATATTTGTTGATGAAATTGAAAGATTAGTTTTTGATTATTTTTTAATCTCCTTAATTTCTTTATTACCAACAAGACGATACTTGTATGTATTTCCTTCGTATTTTTTGTTTACTATCGCATTGTACCAAGGGTATCTTATAGGATTGAGAAGATATAAATATAAATCATTTAAACGAATCCAGAAAATCTCTCTTTCTCCATTTAGTTCTGATTCAATGTAAAAACAAATTCCATCAGCTCTCAAATCGTATGATTTTGTAATGCTATCATAAAACCGTGCTTCGTGAATTCTAATTTCAGTGATTTCAGATAAACGAATCTGTAATTTAGCACTTCTTGGGAAAACAATTAATTCAGCTCCATCGATAAAAGCAGTACTATCTAATCCATATATATTTGCTAATGGTATAATATTTGGGAAATGAATTTCTAAATAATCATTAGATTTTTTCAATTCATTTGTATCTACTTCAATTTCTTTCATTTCAGGCTTCGAACAAAATTTTTCATCTGACATAAAAGATTCTTCCGTATAAATGGTAATTGACTCAGCTTTTAAAGTTAAATCACTGATTACTCGAAGCAAATCTAATTCTGGATTTTTCTTATTGTATAAAGGAAAAAAAGCCTTGTTATTTTTACTTGGTTTTAGAGCAACCCATTTCTCTTCATAGGAGTTTACAGTATTCTTTTGAGCAGAAAGATGGAATATAAAGATTGTCAGTATTAGAGATAAGATTTTGTTAGGTTTCATTTTAATAAATTTTAATCCAAGTTAGTATAAATAATCAATTCAAGCAATTAATGTTAATTACTTGAGTATACTGAAGTAATTAACGTTAATTGCTTCAGTTAAAAACAAAAAAGCAGTATAAAATGTCACCACTCTATACTGCTTTTAAGCATTTTATGTTTAAGATTTACATCAAATACAAGAAGCGAAACTACCTCCAAACAATAATCCTAAAGCACAAACTGCTAATACGAACCATTGAATACCAGTCACAGATAACTTTTCTTGTACTTCTAATTCTTCTTTTGAAACTATTGTTATAACTGTTTTTAAGTAATAGTAAATTCCAATTCCTGAATTTACTATTGCAATAATTACTAATGTTGGATATTCTGAGATTGCCGAAGAGAAAACTAAGTATTTCCCGAAGAAACCAACCAATGGAGGAACTCCTGCTAATGATAATAAAGCTAATACTGAAATAAATCCTAAAACTGGATTTCGTTTTGCTAAACCTTTAAAAGCTTCTAAGCGATCTTCGCTATCGTTGATAATCATTGCAACAGTGATTAAAGCTATTACTGAGAAACCGTATGAAAATAAGTAAAACAACAAATTAGATCCACTTTCTGAACTCTGCGTTAAAATTGTCAATAATGCATATCCTACGTGTGTAATACTTGAATAAGCTAATAATCGTTTAAAAGTCGTTTGACTTAAAGCAGATAAATTACCTACAAACATTGTTAAAACTGCCATTACAACTATAGCTGGTGCCCAAAATTCATGTAAAGCAGGAAAACAAACTGTAAACAATTTAAAGAAAGCTCCAAAAGCACCCAACTTTACAACAGATGCCATGAAACCAGTTACGATACTTGGACTACCACTATAAACGTCTGGACTCCAAAAATGAAATGGGGCAGCACCTACTTTAAACAAGAAAGCACTAAGAATTAAAAGTATTCCTACGTAAGTCAATGAAGAATGAGAATCTTCCATATTGATTACAGAAGAAATTGTATTCACATCAAACGAACCTGTAGCTCCGTAAATCCAAGCAATTCCAAATAATAAAATCCCTGTTGCGAATGCTCCAGTTAAGAAATATTTCAACGATGCCTCACTCGATTTTATATCTTTTTTAGCAGAACCCGCCAAAACATAAATTGGAATAGACATAATTTCTAAACCTAAGAAAAACATAAACATATCCGTGAATGAAACCATACACATTACTCCTACTAGAGAGAATAAAAACAAACCTGTAAAATCACCTACGTGCTCTGGTTGTTCTTTGAAAGATTTATATCCTGCTAATATTGCTAAGAAAGCGAAAAGTATCGCTACCAAAGAAAATGAAATTGCTGAATCCGTAAAGTCTAATCCTTTGTAATCAAACAAAGTATATGGATTGTACCATTGACTTATCAATAAAATTGCTCCAGTGATTAAACCTGCTGAAGCTGTAAGTAGAACTAAAATCGGTTTTTTCGTGAAAGATACGAAAAGAGAAAGTAAACCACTTAAGAAAATGACAATTAGAGCGTCCATATTATTGATGTAAAGTATTAATCGTTTTAACTGATTCTAATAAACTGTCGATGCTTGGCGACAAGAAATCGATGATTGTTTGAGCATGAATACCAAAAACAACTATCAAAACCATGATAATCAAATAAGCTAACCATTCATTCCATGTTAAATCTGCAAAAGGTATTGTTTTTGGTGCACCATACATACTTAATTGGTATGCTCTTAATGTATAAACAGCGCCAACAATTAATGTAGTTCCTGCAATAACACCTATTAATACATTGTAAGAAAAGATACCTTTTAACAACATAAACTCACCAATAAACCCCATGGATAGAGGAACTGAAATTGCTGCTAAAACCAAAGCACCAAACATAAATGCAAATTTAGGAGCTTGTTTTGCTATTCCTCCTAAATCACTTAAAGTTCTAATTCCTAATCGTTGCTCAATAATATCAGCAGATAAGAATAAACCAACAGCAACTAAACTGTGGTTTGCCATTTGAACAAATACAGCTGACCAATTATCATGACCAATTAAAATTGCACCTGCTGCAATTAAACCAACATGACTAATTGATGCAAAAGCAAATAAGCGTTTGATGTCATTTTGTTTGATTGCTAAAACACCAGCATAAACAACCCCAATTATACCTAAAACCACAATTGGATACGTCATTTCTGTTAAAGCTTCTGGAGCCAATGGAATTAGCCAACGAATCATTCCATACAAAGCCATTTTTAACATCAATGCAGATAACAACATCGTTCCAGCCATTGGAGAAGTTGTATATGTGTTTGGTTGCCAAGTATGAAATGGAAACAATGGTATTTTAATTGCGAAAGCTAAGAAGAAACCTCCAAAAATCCAGAAAGCTGATTTTGCAGTTAATTCCGCTGCCATTAAATCAGAATGTGAAAAGCTTTTTGCATGTCCTTTTATTGCCATTAAGGATAACAACATTGCTAAAGATCCAACAAACGTGTAGATAAAGAATTTTACTAATGCTGTTTTTCTATCTTTTCCACCATACCATAAAGCAATTAAGAATACTGGAATTAATGTAAGTTCCCAAAAGATGTAAAATAACAACCCATCAAAGGATGTGAAAACACCCAACAAAGCTAATTGCATAAAGAATACTAATGCAGTAAACGTTCTGTTAGAAGACAAATCTCTATTATAATTACTTAGGATAATTAAAAAAGTAATCACGTTTGTCAATAAAACCATGAACAAACTCATTCCATCGTATCCCATTTTACAAGTAAAACCAAATCCTGAGATATTTTTAGGCTCTAAAATCGTAACAAAAGTTGCTATATCGAATGTGCAAAAATGACCGATTGTAAATACTAAAGAAGTAATTCCACCTAATAGTGAAAATTGTCGCACAAAATTACTTGGAACAACCAAGGAAAGAAGTGCAAATAAAAAGGGTATTAATAATATTTCCAAAGCTTAAAAATTTAGAAGATAATAAATAACTAATCCAACAATTCCGAAAACCATCCATAAAATATACCAATCCGTTTTACCTGATTGCCATTTTTTAACTAATTCTCCCGATCTGTCAATCGTTTTTGTAGCAAATGAAATAATTCCATTCAACAGTAAAAGCTCTATAACTTGATGACCTTTTTCTGAAACCCATTCAATAGGTTTTACAAATAAGGCATTGTAAATTTCGTCGAAGTATAATTTATTTGCAGATGCTTTTGCCCATCCTGTTAATTTATCATCTTCAACAGGAAGTTGCGATTTTTTAACATAAGCTGAATAACAAAAAGATAAAGCTCCTAAACAAACCAAAACTGCAACAGCCATCAACATCATTGTTGTGCCATTATCCAAGTGTTCTGATGTAATAAAATCTAGACCTTTAACATTATGACTTAAATTATGAGACATCCAATGTGCTCCATTTTTCAAAAATAAACCTGGGAGATTTAAAACACCTCCAAAAACAGAAAGAATAGCTAAAATAACCAAAGGAATAGTCATATTTGCAGGACTTTCATGTAAATGGTTTTCTTGCTCTTTCGTTCCTCTAAATGTTCCATGAAAAACTACAAAATACATTCTGAACATATATATTGCAGTTAAAGTAACACTGATCATCAATACAACATAAAGCAAAGGATTGTGACCAAATGCATGACCTAAAATTTCATCTTTAGAATAGAAACCTGAAAGTAATGGAAAACCTGAAATAGCTAGAGTTCCGATCAAAAAAGTAACATGTGTAGTAGGAATGAATTTTTTCAAACCACCCATTTTACGAATATCTTGTTCGTCAGACATTGCATGAATTACACTTCCAGAACCTAAGAAAAGTAAAGCTTTAAAAAAGGCATGAGTAGTAACATGGAACATAGCAGCTGTATAAGCCCCCATTCCTAATGCTACAAATAATAAACCTAATTGTGAAACTGTAGAATAGGCCAATACCTTTTTAATATCATTTTGACGAAGAGCAATGAATGCAGCAATCAATGAAGTCGCTAATCCAATGTACAACATAATATCTTGCGTCATTGGTGCTAATTCAAACAAGAAATTAGAACGAACTACCAAAAAGATACCAGCAGTTACCATTGTTGCAGCGTGAATCAATGCCGAAACAGGAGTTGGTCCTGCCATTGCATCTGGTAGCCAAGTAAATAATGGAATTTGCGCACTTTTACCAGTTGCACCAATGAATAAACAAAGTGTAATAGCAAACATCGAAGCAGCGCCAACAGGAATATTATCCATGCTAATTTTATCTGCTAATTCAGTATACTCTAAAGTTCCAAACTGAGCTAATAGTAAGAAAAGTCCTATTAATAAACCTAAATCACCAACTCTATTCATAATGAATGCTTTTCTAGCAGCCAAACCATTCAACATTCCTTTCTGAGCATCGCTGTAATGGAAACCAATTAACAAGTATGAACATATACCTACCCCTTCCCATCCAAAGAAAAGCATAAAATAATTGCTACCTAATACTAAAATTAACATTGCAAAGATGAATAAATTCAAATAGGTAAAGAACTTATAATAACCTTCATCGTGACTCATATAACCCATAGAGAATAAATGAATCAAAGCTCCTACTCCAGTTATAATAAGTACCATCCAGATTGACAGGTTATCTACTAAAAGACGAGCATTTAAAGAAAAATCTTCTAATTTCAAAATGGTAAACAAATTGATATGAACCGCTTCATTCATTTGAAAGAAAACAGTTAATGCTAAGAAGAAAGAGGTAAAAACGGTTATCGTAGCTAAAGATCCAACTAAGATCTTAGGTAGCTTTTTTCCGTAAATACCATTGATAGCACCAGCAATTAAAGGTAATGCTATAATAATTGGTATAAGTTGTTCTATAGACATACTAATTAATCTTTAAGTTTATTAAATAACCCTATATCCACAGATCTTGTGTTACGGTAAATCAATACTAAAATCGACAATCCAACAGTTGCTTCGGCTGCAGCTACAACCATAATAAAGAACACGAATAACTGACCGTCAGATTGACCGAAATATGTTGAGAATGCAACCAATAAAAGGTTGACAGCATTTAACATTAATTCAATACACATCAAAACGATGATTGCATTTTTACGTATTAGTACACCAACCACTCCAATAACAAAAAGGATAGATGATAATACTAAATAATACTGAATCGGAACGGATTCAAAAATAGTTGCTAATACCATAATTAATCAATTATTTGTTTTTCACGTTTAGCTAATAAAACAGCACCAACGATTGCTGAAATAAACAAAACAGACGACATTTCAAAAGGAAGAACATACGTTGTAAATAATTTATGTCCTAATGTTTTTACTAATCCTATTTCATTTGAGTTATCACCTACAGAAATCACAGCAACTGTTGCATCTCTCAATGCTGCTATAAAAACAACTAAAAGTGATCCTCCTGCAATAACAGAAGCAGCAACCATTGGAATTGAACTTTTTGGTTCTGTATCTTTACTCAAATTCAACATCATCAAAACGAAAAGGAATAATACCATAATTGCTCCAGCATAGACAATGATGTTTACAATTGCTAAAAATTGAGCGTTCATAAGTACATAATTAGCAGAAATCATGAAAAATGTAACCACCAAATAAAGAATACTTCTGATAGGGTGCTGACTTAAAATAACCATCAAAGCTGAACCGATCGTTAAGCCCCCTAAAATATATGCGATTGTTTCTATATTCATATCTCGTTTCTTTTACCAGTCAATTGACGCTTTGAAATATCTATTCTATTATCTAAATCTTCTACTAAGCGATCTTTGCCCATAATAAAATCTTCTCTTTCATATTGAGAAGGAACAATTCGGTCTGTCAAGAAAATTGCCTCTTTTGGACAAGCTTCTTCACATAAACCGCAAAAAATACAACGTAACATATTGATTTCATATGTTTCAGCATATTTTTCTTCTCTATATAAAGTTTCTTCTCCTTTTTTTCTTTCACCTGCAACCATCGTAATAGCTTCAGCAGGACATGCTACAGCGCATAATCCACAAGCAGTACAATTTTCTCTACCTTGCTCATCTCTTTTCAAAACATGTAGCCCACGATACACTGGAGCAAAAACTTTTGTTTCTTCAGGGTATTTCAGTGTATTATTTTTCTTAAATAAATGCTTAAAAGTGATAAGCATTCCTCCAAAAATCGCAGGTAAATATAATTTCTCAAGAAAAGTCATTTTCTTGTTTGAAACCATTTTACTTCTATTCGTTAAACTTTGCATAGTTCAGTATCTAAGAATTATGAATTAAACCATCCTTCAATGAAGGCGATTACAATTGCAGTTACCAATAAATTAATTAAAGCAATAGGAATCATTTTTTTCCATCCTAAATGCATTAATTGATCGTATCTAAATCTCGGGATTGTCCATCTTACCCACATAAACAGAAAAATGAAAAATACAATTTTCACAAAGAAAGCTGCTACACAAAGTATAGATAATAGATTTCCAGAGAAAGCATCCATACCTGGGAAATTATATCCTCCAAAGAACAATGCCGCAATTACTGCTGAAGAGATGAACATATTTGTATATTCAGCAAATAAGAAGAAACCTAATTTCATAGAGCCATATTCGGTGTGATATCCACCAATTAACTCGCTTTCACATTCAGCTAAATCGAAAGGTGCTCTATTACATTCTGCTAAAGCACAAACAAAAAATATAATGAAGGCTAAAGGTTGTTTCCAAACAAACCAATTTATACCATGTTGAGCTTCAACTATATCTTTTAAACTTAAACTTCCTGTTAGTAAAACAATTGTAATTACTGATATTCCCATTGCTAATTCGTAAGAAATCATTTGAGAAGACGCTCGAATAGCTCCAAACAAAGAAAATTTGTTATTTGAAGCCCATCCACCAATCATAATTCCATAAACTCCAATAGAAACAAATCCCATGATAAATAGAATACCTATATCTACGTTAGCAACTTGCAATTGAATATCTCTTCCAAAAGCGAATAAATTTGGTCCCCATGGAATAACAGCACTTGTTATTAAAGAAACAAACATTGCAATACCAGGTGCAATTATAAACAACCATTTATCTGAGCTAAAAGGAGTGAAATCTTCTTTAAAAAACATTTTACCTCCATCTGCTAAAGGTTGAAGCAACCCAAAAGGACCTGCTCTATCTGGACCAACACGATCTTGAAACCAAGCAGCAACTTTTCGCTCTAAATAAGTTGAATACATAGCTATTCCCAATGAAATAGCAAAAAGAATTACAACTAAAATAAGTTTTTCTAAAAATAATCCTGTATCCATTATTCTATATTTTTAGTCACGTTTTTCAACGGATTTGGTTTTTCGTAATGTCCTTGAGAAATAACTGAATGACGATCAATATGACGTGGACCTTCAATATTCCATTTAGTTACATCTTTCTTGTCAAAACGACAATCGTTACAAAGCCAATTTGGTTTTCCATTTTCAACTTCTACTTCACCATATTTATCTTGACGAACCGAAACTCTATAAACTTGTTTTCCGAACATCCAAACTACTGCTTTACCTGAACATTTTGTACATTCACAAGTAGCATTCATTGGATTTAAGAACCAAATACGACTTTTAAAACGAGAAGTTTTATCTGTTAAAGCCCCAACAGGACAAACATCAATCATATTACCTGAAAACTCATTATCAACAGCTTTCTCAATATATGTACTGATTTCGGTATGATCACCCCTGTGTAAAGCTCCATGCACTCTTTGATCAGTTAATTGATTCGCTACATGAACACATCTATAACACAAGATACATCTATTCATATGCAACTTGATATTTTCACCAATATCAATCGGTTCAAATGTTCTTTTTTCTTCCTCGTAACGAGACCCTTCCTTACCATGAGAAAAACCTAAATCTTGTAGATCACATTCTCCTGCCTGATCGCAAACTGGACAATCTAATGGGTGGTTAATCAATAAAAACTCAACGACAGCTCCACGGTTTTCTATTACCTTTTCGCTCGTTCTATTTTTTACAATCATTCCATCTTGAACTGTTGTAGAACAAGAAACCATTAATTTTGGCATTGGTCGAGGATCTTTTGTTGAACCAGCAGCAACTTCTACTAAGCAAGTTCTACATTTCCCACCAGTACCAGGAAGTGAGCTATAATAACACATAGCAGGAGGAACGACATCACCACCGATCATTCGAGCAGCATTCATAATCGTTGTTCCTTCTTCTACTTCTATTTCTATATCATCAATTGTGACTTTGATCATAATTGTATTTTTATAAAGTTATTGATGGAGTTTTTAATAAACCGTAGTTCCCTTTTACAGCATCTTCTGGATGTGTAACGTGCCATTCAAATTCCTCACGGAAATGACGAATCGCGGCAGCAACCGGCCATGCGGCAGCATCACCCAAAGGACAAATTGTATTTCCTTCTATTTTTTTATTGATTTCAGCCAATAAATCAATGTCACGCATGTTTCCTTTTCCAGTTTCTAAACGGTGAAGAACTTTCTCCATCCATGAAGTACCTTCTCTACAAGGAGAACATTGTCCACATGATTCATGTGCATAAAAACGAGCAAAATTCCACGTATTTCTTACAATACACTGATCTTCATCAAAAACAATAAATCCACCAGAACCTAACATAGATCCACTTGCGAATCCACCATCTGATAAACTTTCGTAACTCATGTATCTTGTTTCTCCAGCTGCAGTTGTTGTAATTAAATGTGCTGGTAAAATCGGAACAGATGAACCACCTGGGATTAAAGCTTTAATCTTTTTCCCGTTTGCAATTCCTCTACACCACTCATCACCGTAGATAAAATCTTCTACAGACATTCCTAATTCTATTTCATAAACTCCTGGTCGAGCTAGATTTCCGCAAGCAGAGATCAATTTCGTACCTGAACTTTTTTCTGTACCAATTTTAAGATATTCGTCAGCGCCAATGTTTATAATTGGAACAACAGTACAAATACTTTCAACATTATTTACTACAGTTGGACAACCATATAATCCTTTGATAGCTGGAAATGGTGGTTTCATTCTTGGGTTTCCTCTTTTTCCTTCTAAAGACTCTAACAAAGCTGTTTCCTCACCACAAATATAAGCTCCACCTCCTGGTGCAACATATAAATCTAAATCATATCCAGATCCTTGAATATTTTTCCCTAACCAACCTTTTTCGTATGCCTCTGCTATTGCTTTCTCAAGAATCTCTAACACAAACATATATTCACCTCGAATGTAAATATAAGATGTATTAGCTCCTAAAGCATAACTAGATGTTATCATTCCTTCCACCATCAAATGAGGAAGTTTTTCCATCAAGAATCTATCTTTAAATGTTCCAGGCTCACTTTCATCTGCATTACAAACTAAATATCTTGGAACACCTTCAGGTTTTGCTAAAAATGACCATTTCATTCCAGTTGGAAAACCTGCTCCACCTCTACCCTTTAAAGCAGATTTTTGAACTTCTTCCACAACCTCCTGAGGAGACATTGTTTTTAAAACTTTTTCAACTGATTTATAACCACCGTGATTACGGTAAACATCGTACGTTTCAATTCCAGGAACGTTAATGTGCTCTAATAGTAACTTTCTTCCCATTAGTTTTGATTAGTTGAAGATGAATATTTTTCTCTGTATTCGTCCATTAAAGCATCTACTTTAGCAGGTGTTAAATGTTCGTGATATACTTTACCACATTGTAGCATTGGTCCGTCTCCACAGGCACCTAAACACTCAGCTGTTTTCAATGTAAACATACCGTCAGCACTTGTTTCACCTACTTTTGAAATACCTAATTTAGTTTTAATATATTCAATAATATCATCGCTTCCAACCAACATACATGGTCCTGTACGACAAACTTCGAATACAAATTTCCCCGTAGGTTTCATGTTAAACATAGTATAAAAAGTGGCAACTTCGTATACTTCAATTGATTGAATATCTAACAAGCCAGCTACATAATCCATTGTTTCAGGGCTTAACCATCCTCCGAATTCCTCTTCAGCAATGTGCAAAACTCTTAGAATAGCGCTTTTTTGTTTTCCTTCTGGAAATTGTTTGATTACTCCTTGCACTTCAGCCATTTTTTCAGGACTAAAAGGAGGTCTTTTTGCTTGGGTTTCTAATGTACTTATCATAACTATGCGTCCAATTCTCCAGCAATTACATTCAAACTACTTAATGTCAATACAGCATCACTAATAGTTTGACCAATAATCATTTCTGGGTATGCTTGATAATATATAAAACAAGGGCGACGGAATTGCAAACGGTAAGGTGTACGGCCTCCATCACTTATTAAATAAAATCCTAATTCACCATTTCCACCTTCTACTGAATGATATATTTCACCAACAGGAACAGGAGTTTCACCCATTACTATTTTAAAGTGATAAATTAAAGATTCCATTTTCTCGTAAACATCTTCTTTTCTTGGAAGGTAAAACTCAGGTACATCAGCCTTGTAATCACCTTCTGGCATTTTAGCTAGTGCCTGTTTAATGATAGATAAACTTTGACGAATTTCTTCCTGACGAACTTGAAAACGATCGTATGTATCTCCGTTTGAACCTACTGGAACGATAAAATCGAAATCTTCATAAGAACAATAAGGATTCATAACACGAACATCATAATCAACTCCTGCAGCTCTAAGATTTGGTCCTGAAAATGAATATTCTAAAGCTCTTTCAGCTGAAATTGGCCCAGTTCCAATCGTACGATCCATAAAGATTCTGTTACGAGAAAGTAAGCTATCAAATTCAGTAAATACTTTAGGGAATTCTATTAAGAAAGTATCTAATTTTGAATAGAAAGTATCCGAAAAATCTCTTTCGAAACCACCGATACGACACATATTTGTTGTTAATCTTGCTCCACAAACTTCTTCAAATAATTCGTAAATCGCTTCACGCTGTTGAAATAAGTATGTAAATCCAGTTAAAGCTCCAGTATCTACACCAACAACAGAATTACAAATCAAATGATCGTTAATTCTTGCTAATTCCATGATAATCACACGCATATAATCTACGCGCTTTGGAACTTCAATCCCTATTAACTTTTCCATTGTCAATGCCCAACCAATATTATTAATTGGGGATGAACAATAGTTTAATCTATCTGTAATAGTTGTAATTTGGTTGTAAGGTCTACGTTCTGCAAGTTTTTCAAAAGCACGGTGAATATAACCTACTGTTTGAACGGCATCTAAAATTTTCTCTCCATCAATGGTTAAAATATTTTCAAAAATACCGTGTGTTGCAGGATGTGTAGGACCTAAATTAAGAGTCGCTAAATCGCCATCAATTGTTTCATGTGACAATAAACCTTCGTTGTACTCCTCTTTAATAGTTTCTTTTAATTCGTTACTCATAGCAGTATCATTAAATTATCTTCCAAAGAAGCGATCATCTTTATCTTCTCTTGTAGCATCTTCCAATTGGTATTCTTTACGCATTGGAAAATAATCCATACTATCTTCGTTAAGTATTCTAGTTAAATTTGGATGTCCTGAAAAAATAACACCATAGAAATCGTATGTCTCTCTTTCTAACCAATTTGCAC